>URQW01000001.1 GCA_900550105.1 uncultured Pelosinus sp. | reverse complement strand
GGCTGGCGACGGCCTGGGAGGATAGATAGTTGCTGATTTCAAAAAACCACTTCATCATGAAGTGGTTTTTTGTTGTATAATTGGTTTGAATTTACAAGAATAATTTGGGATTGCGAGATGGTTTACAAAGTCGGCTAAAAAATAGTTAATTTTATTTTTGTATTTACACTTGACAACTTTACACCTAAATGGCATAATAATCTCCAATACTACTTTACAAAGTTACATGCAAAAAGGTTATGATTGGGGAAAAGGTGTTAGCTTCTTGTTCACAGAGAGCCGGTGGTGCTGCAAACCGGTACGGAACTAACTACTGATTAGTCGCCCAGGAACCCTTTGTTGAAAGGCAATTTTGCAACGTTTAGGTTTGCAAAATTTGTTTATTAGATAAAAGCGCTTTCTGCCCGTTATCGCAGAACCGTTGTTCACATCGGAGTGAGTAAAAGTTAGGGTGGTACCGTGCATCAAGCACCCCTGTCGGCAGAAATGTCACAGGGGTGCTTTTTTTATATGCAAATAAAGGCAACATGGCTTGCTAAAAGGAGGAGAAGTAAGATGAAAGAGCAGTTGTGCCTCATAGTGGAAAATCAACCGAATGCCCTATCGCGTATCTTTCGCCTTTTGGCTCGTTATGAAGTGAATATCCAATCTTTGTCGATTCAAAAAGACGATGCGCAAGATCATTTAGAAATTATGTTAACAACTGAGGAAGAAACTGTGAGTCAGCAATTTATTCGCATGCTTTCGAAATTAATCGAAGTGATTGATGTCAGAGTGGCTTGTGAATAGTTGTTTACACAATAAAAATCAAAATAAAAGCATTTAAGGAGAGAGAACGATGGCAAATATGTATTATGACAAAGACGCAAACTGGGACGCAATGAAAGACTTAACTGTGGCAATTATCGGTTATGGCAGTCAAGGCCATGCACATGCTTTAAATCTACACGAAAGCGGTGTTAAAGTAATTGTCGGTCTTCACGAAGGCAGCGCCTCTATTGCGAAAGCAAAAGCCGCAGGTCTCTCCGTAACTGATGTAGCCAGTGCGGCAGCGGCAGCAGATGTAGTGATGATCCTTATTCCTGATGAAAAACAAGGTAAGGTGTATACAGAATCCATTCAACCTCATTTGAAACCAGGTAACGCCCTTGCTTTTGCCCACGGCTTTAATATTCATTTTAATCAGATCGTTCCGCCAGCAGGTGTTGATGTGTTTATGGTCGCACCAAAAGGTCCTGGTCATCTGGTTCGACGGATGTTCGAAGAAGGGAAAGGCGTTCCTTGTCTAGTTGCTGTCCATCAAGACGCTACAGGAAAAGCAGCTGAATTGGCTTTGGCTTATGCCAGAGGAATCGGCGGCACAAGAGCTGGGGCGATTAAAACAACCTTTAAGGAAGAAACCGAAACAGATCTTTTCGGTGAACAAGCTGTACTTTGCGGTGGGTTAACGGCTTTGATCAAAAACGGCTTTGAAACTTTAGTCGAAGCAGGCTATCAGCCGGAAGTAGCTTATTTTGAATGTCTCCATGAAATGAAATTGATCGTAGATCTTATGTATGAAGGCGGCATGGCAAATATGCGCTACTCCATTAGTGATACGGCTGAGTATGGCGATTATGTAACTGGCAGCCGGATTATTACTGACAATACGCGCACAGAAATGAGACAAATTTTAAAAGAAATTCAAAATGGAACATTTGCTGAAAAATGGCTACTAGAAAATATGCTCAATCGACCCGCCTTTACTGCTGCACGCAAGAATGAAGCGGAGCACCAAATCGAACAGGTCGGAAAAGAATTACGTGAAATGATGCCATGGTTGAAAAAATAAGGAGGAATCCATTGTGAAAATGTCAGGAGCCCAGGCGATTGTAAATTGTTTACTTGAACAAGGTGTCTCAACTGTCTTTGGCTATCCTGGCGGCAGTATACTTCCTCTTTATGACGCTTTGTATCAAGGCCCGATTCATCATGTGCTAACCGTTCATGAGCAGGGAGCGGTTCACGCCGCTGACGGTTATGCGAGAGCTTCGGGAAAGGCTGGTGTTTGTTTAGCTACATCAGGTCCGGGGGCAACAAATCTGATTACCGGTCTTGCAACAGCTTACCTTGATTCAGTACCAGTCATTGCAATTACAGGCCAAGTAGGAACCGCCTTTATTGGCCGTGATTCCTTTCAAGAGACAGATATGGTCAGCTTAACCTTAGCCATTACGAAGCATAACTTTTTAGTTACTAAGCCGCAAAATTTGGTTCCCACACTGCGCCGTGCATTTACAATCGCGCTTTCTGGGCGGCCTGGCCCTGTTTTGATTGATATTCCTGTAGATATTCAAAAGTGTGAAGTTGACTGGGAACCACTTCCGCAAGAAAAGTTTATACAGCAAGAACAGGGAATGGATGGAGCAGAAAAAAATCTGCAAGAAGGTCTTGATAAAGCGGAAAGCGATGTTTCACCAGACCTTTTTCAAGCGATTAATATTATCGAAGCGGCAAGCCAGCCCGTAATTTTAGTGGGCGGCGGCGTGATTCGCGGCAATGCGACTGCTGCTGTTGCTGATTTTAGTCGTAAGTATCAGGCACCCATTGTAGCCACACTTATGGGAATTGGCGCAGTACCGTCATCACAGGAAACCTTTTTGGGCTTAACTGGCCTTCATGGTCATAAACAAGCCAATCGGGCGATTCAAGAAGCGGATCTACTTATTGCCATAGGCTGTCGCTTCAGTGATCGTCTTACTGGTAAGGCCAGTGGCTACCACCGTAATAAGAAGGTCATTCATATCGATATTGATCAGACTGAGCTAGATAAAAATGTAGCGATTACCGTAGGTTTAGCCGGGCCAATAGAACCAATTCTAAATGAGTTGTGTCGTAAGATAGCAGCTAGAAAGTTTGATGCTTGGCGGCAACGCGTGACAAGCTGGCAGGAAATTTCAATCGAATACGATAGCGACAGTTTATCAGCTTCTCAAGTGTTTCAGTATTTGAACAAGGTAAGGCAGGGAAAAGAAACTCTCTATGTTACTGATGTAGGCCAAAATCAGATGTGGGCCGCTCAAAACTTAAAGATCGAAAAGCCTCGTCAGTGGATTACATCAGGTGGTTTTGGGACGATGGGATTTGGTCTTCCTGCGGCAATCGGTGCGGCCTTTGCCTGTCCCAATACAGATATTATTCATTTGGCAGGCGATGGCGCCTTTAAGATGACGGGGACAGAATGGTTTACGGCTGTACGGGAAGGAAAACGACTGATTAGTATTATTTTTGATAATGGCTGTTTGGGCATGGTCCGTCAATTACAAACGCTATTTTATGAAGAGCGTTACGCCGAAACTACTATTGGCAGCTTTGACTTTCAACAATTTGTCGGCGCCTGCGGCGTTACTTCGGCTTTTGTCAAAACGCTCGATGAATTTGCTGCAGCTTATGAACAGGCACAGCAGCAAACAAGGGGGATGGTTATTATTGTAAAAATCCCGCCAGAAGAACTTGTTTTTCCGATGCTTCGTCCAGGCGGCGCTTTGGGCGAATATGTAGAAGTTTCATATTAGAAAAAGTCGGAACCGCAGTTGAAGCGGTTCCGGCTTTTTTTCACGGAAAGAGGGTTCTTTTTTTATTTCGCAGAATATAATGAAGAGCAGTAAAAATGTCCAAGGAGTTGAACTATTGTGGATAAAGACAAGTTGACATTCCGTCTCCAGCATTATGAGCAGCAATGCTTCCAGTTGATTGATAATGAGAGAGATTATTTTTCTTCCGCTGTATTGATTCCATTGATAGAAGAAGCAGGAAAGTGGTCAATTGCTTTTGAGGTTCGCTCAAGGGACTTAAATTGGCAGCCTGGCGAAATTTGTTTACCTGGCGGTAAGGTAGAGAAGGATGATATTAGTTCTGCCATGACAGCTGTACGGGAAACTTGTGAAGAACTAGGAATTCAAGAAAAGCAGATTGAAGTTCTCGGTTCACTTAAATGTGTAGTAAGTCCGCTAGGGGTTATTATTTGCCCACATGTAGGAATTGTCCGAGATTTTTCTAAGATTTCCCCCAATCCCAAAGAGGTAAGTGAAGTCTTTACTGTTCCGGTAGAGCATTTTTTTAATGAAAAACCGCGACGAGCCAAAATGGAAGTGGCAACAAGGCCTGGCGATAATTTTCCCTTTGAACTTGTGTCACCGCAATTTAATCGGGATTGGCGCAAAAGAAGTGCTTATTCTGTGTTATTTTATACTTATAATGATTACGTAATTTGGGGCCTTACGGCTCGGGTGATTCTTAGCTTTGTGAGAATGTATTGCCAGAAATAATTAAAGGGCTGTCACACTTTCGTGTGATAGCCCTTATTTGTTAGAGACTGAGTTTTTGAATCCGCCAAGCTTGTCCGTGTACTGCTTCATTATATAAGTCGGTCAGAGTTTGAAAGATGGTAGCTCGCTTTATGGTACGTTTTTTCGTTAGAAGCGAAAATTTGAACCAATGCCCTTCTTTTGAGAGCAAATATAAGGTTTTATTAATTTCCAACAAAATGCTTTTACTCGGTGAAACTGTGAGTGCATCTTCCAGCTTTTTAACAGCAGGACCATCAAGCGGCGGAGCAGGCATTAATACATTGTGGCTCATAGATCATACACTCCCTTGTAAAAAAATAGTCTAATTTAACTGAAAAATCAGTCAGAAGATTTGTTTCTATTATAGCACCTTTAGTAAAAAAGAAAAGCAAAAAATCATTTTCTTTGTAAATAATTATAACACATATAACTTATTATTTGTTATTTTTTCAAGTAAATGTAATGTTTATAATAAATAAAAGGTACCATATTAAGGAATTTGCAAATATTGTAATTCTCTCAAGGATAAGTACATTCCGTGTTGCTTTTTAGTATTGTCTTTTTAACGGAGAATTTGTGCTATAATTCTATTGTGGAAATATTTTTAAAAAGGATGGAAAAATAAGTGAGAAAAAGATGACTAAACAAATGATGGGGAGGAAGTACTATGGAAGAGGAAGTTAGACAAACGCAGGCAACAAAGAAGGGACGTTTTACTTTAGGTCTCACAAGCAAGATTTTTCTAGGACTTATCTTGGGGGCTGCTTTCGGGGCTTTATCACCGTATTATGGTGCGATGATGAAACCAGTTGGTGACATGTTTATTCGCATGATTAAGATGATCGTAGTTCCACTGATTTTTAGTTCATTAGTTATGGGGATTGCAGGTACTGGCGATTTTAAAAAACTAGGGAGACTTGGTGCGAAAGCGCTGATTTGGTTTGAATCTGCTACGACAGTCGCTTTATTTGTTGGTTTATTTGTAGTCAATGTTGCGCAGCCCGGTGCAGGCGTTAACGTACCGGTATCAGGCGATGCCAGTTCGGTAACGGCTGCAGCAGGCAAACATATTGACTTGATGCAGATGTTCGTGAACATTGTACCGACGAATATTGTCGATGTGATGGCTAGGCAAGATATGTTGGCAATTATCTTTTTTGCTTGCTTCTTCGGTGTAGCTGCCGCCGCTATGGGAAAAACAGGCGAGCCTGTTGTCAAGCTATGCAGCGCTGTTACGGAAGTCATGTTTAAAGTGACTCACTATGTTATGGAGTTGGCGCCAATCGGCGTCTTTGCGTTGATCGCCTATACGGTTTCTAAATTTGGTTTGGCTATGCTGATTCCGTTGGCAAAACTCATTGCCACACTGTATTTATCACTGATTATCTTTTTAGCATTGATCGTGCTCTTTGCGTCAATTATTTGCCGCATTAATTTTTATCATGTACTTAGAGCCATTAAAGATCCGCTGCTACTGGCTTTTTCGACGGCATCGAGTGAAGCTGCTTTGCCTGTAGCCATGGAAAAACTGCAGAAATTCGGGATTCCTAAACATATCGTAACTTTTGTTATGCCTACGGGTTATTCGTTTAATCTTGACGGTTCAACTTTATATAGCAGTTTAGCTGTTGTATTTATTTCGCAGATGTATCAGATTGACTTTCCTTTGAGTGCGCAGATTCTCATGGTACTTACTTTGATGTTATCAACGAAAGGGATTGCCGGTGTGCCTGGTGCCTCGATCATTGTTATTGCCGGAACGGTTGCTGCTTTCGGCCTGCCAGTAGAAGGCGTTGCGATTATTCTTGGTGTGGACCGTGTCATGGATATGGCTCGTACGTGCTGTAATGTTTTCGGCAACTGTATTGCTACAGTCGTTGTCGCCCGTTGGGAAAAAGAAATTACCAGTGACGATCTGGAAGTTGCCTACGCCAGAAGCTACGAAGATTAAGTTTGTTTTTTCATTTGTTTTCATGAAAAGCTTCGCATAAGATACTTTCGCCAGCCAATACTAGAAGAAAAGAAGTTAAGTGAAACTGGCGAAAGGGTGAAAATATGAAGTTACTGAAGCAATATCTGTTGTATGTGATGGGCTTTCTTTTGTTGTTTTCTTTGCTTCTTGGCGGCTGTTTGGGTAAACCAGCGCCGAAGCCGTTGCCTGATAACCCGAACCAAGCAGCGCAGCCAGCGCCGGACCCAGCTCCGCCGATGCCAGCCCGCATGGTCATCGGCTATTACGAAAATCCCTATCCTGGTACGCCGGATCAGACAGGCTCTTTTCCCAGCATGAAAACCTTTGCTGCTTCGATGACCGGTGTGGGGCCCTTTTGGTATCGGGCTACAGCCGATGGAACACTGGAAACGAAAGAAAGTCAGCTTGTCTATGATACAGGCAGGCAGCTTGGCTTAAAGATTTTTCCGCTTATTACGAATAAAACAGGCGCTACCGATGCTGTTTTAGGGGATCCTGCGACTCGCTCGAAAGTGGTCAACAATATTGTGAAAGTCGTAACAGAAAAACCTTATGACGGCGTCAATATTGACTTCGAGCTGCTGCCACCGAAGCAGCGCGATAATCTCACTGCGTTTATGGCGGAACTTTATGAAAAAATCCACCCACTAAATAAACTCGTGATTATTTCGGTTTTTCCGCAGGTTGATGTGGCAGAGGATGTATCCGGTGCCTATGACTACAAGGCGCTAGCGCAAAATAGTGACTTTTTGCAGATTATGACCTATGATCATCACTGGTCAACATCGCCGCCTGGACCGATTGCCGAAATTAGCTGGTTTGAAAAGAACGTAAAGTATGCCATAGATGAGTGCGGCGCTCATAAAATTATTATTGGAGTTGGCGCTTACGGCTACGATTGGCCGGAAAAAGGCGCTGCCGAGACCGTTAAGTATGTTGATGCCATCGTCAAAGCAGAGCAAAATGGCGTAAAAATCAATTATGATGATAAGGACGAAGCGCCTTGGTTTAAATATAAGGGCCGTGAGGTCTGGTTTGAAAATGCCAAAAGTACCGCGGCAAAACTTGATGTAGTAGCTAGGTATAATCCGGCGGGGATCGCTATTTGGCGTCTTGGTCAAGAACAGCCCGAAATATGGGGGCTAATCGATCAAAAGTTTCCTAAAGGACAGTAGCAAATTGTGGCAGGTTTTTTCTCCTTTCGCAGCGAAACATCTTTTGATGGGAAAGGAGGAAGGCTTCTTGAATACTACAGAAATAATTCGTGTTGGCGGTATGACCTGCGGCAATTGCCAAAAGGCAGTAGAAGGCGCCGTACTTGCTCTTGAGGGAGTAAGCAGTGCCGTCGTGAGCTTAACGGAAGAGCGTCTTACTGTACAGTTTGATCAGACTAAGCTTTCTCTGGCAGCAATTAAAACAGCTGTTGAAGATATTGGTTTTGACATAATTGAATAAAGCGGGGGTTGCGTTTTTTTGTCAGAAATGTGTTGACTGACTTTGTCGCATCCTGTTATAATCAAAATTGGCCCAGAGTATTGGGCCTTTCTTTTATCTTTTAATAAGGGGGTGTGCTGATATGGCAGATGAACGAGTAGGTCAGCGTTTGGCAAGAAAACGCAAGAGTCGAAAAAAACGTATATTCATCGGCGTGCTTTTGTTTTTTCTGTTGGCGGCCGTAGCGGCTGGCGCAGCTTTTTTCTTGTTTGATGGTGAATTTAGTAAAGCCAAGCCAGCAACGGCAGAAGGCTCAGAACAGAAAGTAAATATTTTAATTCTCGGTGTTGATGAACGGGCTGATGATGTCGGGCGATCTGATACAGCGCTGTTACTCACCGTAGATCCGAAGCAAAAGAAAGCCTCGCTACTATCGATTCCGCGAGATTCCCGTGTGAAGATTCCTGGCCACGGTTATGATAAAATCAATCATGCCTACGCCTATGGCGGTCATCGGTTATCCCAACAGGCTATAGCAGATTTAGTGGGCGTACCTGTTGACTATTATGTGCTTATTAACTTTAAGGCTTTTTACAAAATTGTGGACGCCATTGGCGGCGTAGATATTAATGTAGAAAAACGGATGCGTTACAGTGATCCTTATGATGATGACGGGGGCCTTGTCATTGATTTGCAGCCAGGCATGCAGCACATGGATGGAAAAACGGCAATTCAGTATGTTCGTTATCGCGATGAAGAAGGCGATATTGGCCGTGTCGCACGGCAGCAGCATTTCATGAAAGCCATTCTCGATCAAGTCACGAGCCCTTCTGTACTACCTAAGATTCCGGCGATTATCAGCGAGGTCTTTGCAGCAGTAAAGACGGATTTAACAGTAGGCGATATGTTAAATCTTGCCAAGATCATGAAAGAAGCCCAGAAACAAGGACTAGAAACGGTGATGGTTCCTGGTAAGCCAGCCTATATTCAGGATATCAGTTATTGGCTGCCTGATATTGTGGCAGTACGTCAATATATGGCTCATGTTATGGGCATTTCCGATACGAAATATCTGGCAACAGCAGAACGCCACGCTAGTGAGTATACCCAGGCAGTACCGAAAGAAATGAAGATTGTGGAACAGCCAAAAGCGCCTGCTTCACCGAATTCGCCAAAGGCCACAGATAAAGCAGCGGCTCCGAAAAAGCCTGCAACGCCAACATCAGCAAAGCTCCAAGTTGATGTAATTAATTCGAGTGGTGTTAGCGCGACAGGTACTAAGGTGGCAGCAATGCTCCGTGATCAAGGTTTTGACGTATCTTCAGTGACACCAGGCAATCCGACGGCGACTACGGTTGTGGTAGCCCATACGTCAAATTCGGCGGCCTTGGAAAAGTTGAATAACTTGAGCTTTAAATATAATCTGCAAGTAAGTCGCGATGACAGCAACCATGTTACTGTCGTTGTCGGCAAAGATAATAATTAATTCCCCTGATTTGTCTTTAAATCGTCGGCCTGGTTGGGTTAAACCATTCAGCCGACGATTTTTTTGCTTATTTTTAAAATAATGATGAAATTTTTTGATATTTTTTCATAGGCCCTATTGTATTTGCGAAAATCCTATGTTATAATTTTCACATGTTAGAAATACACCCCTCACTTCAGCCCGTTACAGGGCTATTTTTTTTATGCATTTTTGAAATTGTAAAAGGATTCAATCATTTAAAAGCGAATCATACTGATAGAGAGTTTATATTGTGGTGATAACTGTGGGTGTGTATCCGGTAAACCTGAATTTAAAGGCAAGACGCTGCGCTGTGATTGGCGGCGGCGTGGTTGCTGAACGAAAAGTAGAGACTCTTCTTGCCGCTGAAGCTGAAGTGACGGTTTTTAGCCCTACCTTGACGAATAATTTGTCGAAATGGGCCGAAACAGAGTTGCTGTCAGCTTATTTGCGTGCCTATAAACCCGGCGAATTAGCTGATTTCTTTCTCGTGATCTGCGCCACCAATGACGCCACGGTGAATCGGCTAGCTGCACAAGAGGCCAAGGAAGCGAAAGCTCTTGTAAATGTAGTTGACGCACCAGAGTTATGTGATTTTACCGTACCAGCTCAAGTGAAGCGAAATGATTTGCTGCTGACTGTATCGACAGGCGGCCATAGTCCGAAATTTGCCCGGCTGGTGAAAGAACAGCTGGCTGCCGAGTATGGCGAGGAATATGGTATTTACCTAGAACTTTTGGGGCAAATTCGCTGCGATTTGAAACAGGAAAATTTATCCTCGAAAGAGCGGTGCTCTTTTTGGCAAAAATGTTTAGATAAGGAAGTTCTGGCTTTATTAAAAGCCGGTGAGATTAAAAGGGCGGAGGAAAAGATTCGTTATGCAGCTTGTTGTATTGGGACTCAATCATAAAACAGCACCTGTTGATGTGCGGGAATGTTTTCGCTTTAGCGATGAACAAATTCATAAGACCTTAAAGTATTTGTATGAGTATGAAATGATCCACGAATGTGTACTTCTTTCTACTTGCAATCGTACGGAAATGTATGCCGTCGTCGATGATGCTGATGATGCGCTGCCAGAAATGCAGGCTTTTTTAGAGAGACTAGCGGCAAGGCCTGTCGATATGGATGATTATATTTTCTATTATCAGGAAGAACAGTGTATTGAGCATCTCTTCCGTGTTGCTTCCAGTCTTGACTCTTTGGTTATTGGCGAAGGGCAAATTCTTAGCCAGGTAAAAAAAGCCTATGCTGTGGCTAGAGACTGTAAGACGACGAGCACCGTCCTGAATACGCTGTTCAATCGGGCGATTGCCGTCGGTAAAAAAGTAAGAACAGAAACACGGATTGCTTTTAATGCTGTATCCGTCAGTTTTGCTGCTGTCGAATTGGCGAAAAAAGTGCTAGGAAACTTACAGGATTCGAATGTATTGATTTTAGGCGCTGGTGAGATGAGCGAACTTACAGCGAAACATCTTGTAGAAAATGGTGTGAAAACCGTTTTTGTTTCCAACCGTCGTTATGAGCGGGCTGTAGATTTGGCAGATCGTTTTTCTGGTGTAGCTGTTCCGTTTGAAAAATTTCTTGATTGTGCGATTGACGCCGATATTATTATTACGTCTACAGGAGCGCCCCATTATATGATTCGTTCCTGGGAAGTTGCTCATATCATGCCGAAACGCAATGGACGGCCTCTTGTTCTAATCGATATTGCTGTGCCGCGCGATGTAGAGCCTGAAGTGGAAGCGATTGCTGGCGTTAAGCTCTATAATATTGATGCGTTGGAAGCTGTAGTCGAATCCAATATGCGCTTGCGGGAAAAGGAAGCTTTGCTCGCTGAGCAGATTATTAGTGAAGAATTAAGCGGCCTTGTTGATAAATTTCGGTATCTTTCATTTAGACCGGTCTTTTCCCGGTTAACGGCAAAAGCCGAAAGAATGCGGCAATATCAGATGAAAAAGGCTTTGGCCAAATTACCTGATTTGACCGAAGAAGAACGTAAAGTAATTGAAAATATGTCTAAGATGATTGTCCGTAAGTTGCTGCGTGATCCTTTCATTAAAATCAACGAAAGCGCAGGGACGGATAAGGAAGCCTATTATCTGGAAGCTTTGAAAAAGCTTCATAAACTGGACACGATTGGAGAAGGTGCATTAAGTGAAGCAAAATCTTGTCATCGGTACGCGCGCTAGTAAACTGGCTTTATGGCAGGCTGAGCATATTGCAGGCCTGATTCGTCGCCAGCATCCTGCTGTGACGGTGGAATTAAAGCATGTAGTTACAACTGGCGATAAAATATTAGATGTTCCTTTAGCCAATATTGGCGGCAAGGGATTGTTTACGAAAGAGTTAGAAGTAGCTATGCTGCAAGGCGATATTGATCTGGCCGTCCATAGCTTAAAAGATATGCCGACGGAATTGCCGGAAGGCTTGATGCTTGCGGCGATTACGGAGCGCCATGATCCCGGCGATGCCCTTGTTAGCACGAAATATAAATCCTTTACGGAGTTGCCGCAGGGCGCCCGTGTTGGTACGTCAAGCTTGCGCCGCAAAGCGCAGTTGCTTCATGCTCGGCCGGACCTTGTCATTGAAAGTCTGCGCGGTAATCTAGATACACGGCTCAGAAAACTCGATGAAGGCCATTTTGATGCCATTATTTTAGCGGCAGCCGGGTTAAAACGTCTTGGTTGGGAAGAACGGATTGCGGAAATTTTACCAGAGAGTCTCTGTCTACCGGCAGTAGGTCAGGGAGCGCTCGCTATTGAAAGCCGCCAAGGCGATGAAGCAGTCAATTCCCTATTGGCGTTTCTTCATGATGAGCCGACCTATCAGGCAATTGCCGCAGAAAGAGCATTTTTAGCACGCGTCGAAGGCGGCTGTCAGGTGCCAGTTGGTGTGAAAGGCACACTTGGCGATAGCGAGCTTTTATTAGAAGCCGTCATTGCTTCTCTTGATGGGAAAACCGTCATTCGTCGCAAAGTGACGGGAACTACGGCAGCACCGGAAAAACTGGGTGTTCTTTTAGCCGAAGAAATGCTTGCTGCTGGCGGAGCGGAAATTTTAAGCGCCATCGAATAAGGAGGAAAGTCTTTGAATACTCAGGGAATCGTATACTTAGTGGGCGCAGGCCCCGGTGACTATAAATTAATTAGTGTAAAAGGCTTGGAATATTTAAAAGAGGCCGATACGGTTGTTTATGACAGACTGGCTGATCCCAGACTGCTTTCCTATGCACGGCCTGACGCCGAAATGATCTATGTCGGTAAAGCTTCCAGTCAGCATACGATGCGGCAGGAAGATATCAATAAACTACTTGTGAAGCTTGCCCAAGAAGGGAAAAAGGTAATCCGCTTAAAAGGTGGCGATCCTTTTGTCTTTGGTCGTGGCGGCGAAGAAGCGTTGGAACTCAAAGAAGCTGGATTGCCCTTTGAAATTGTTCCTGGCATTACGTCCGCTATTTCGGTTCCGGCCTATGCGGGGATTCCCGTGACTCATCGCGGCATTGCTACATCGTTTGCCGTGATTACTGGTCATGAAGATCCGACGAAACCGGAGTCCACGATTCGCTGGGATAAGCTAGCTACAGGGACAGATACTCTTGTTTTTCTGATGGGCGTTGAAAATCTGCCTCATATTACGAAGAAATTAATGGAACATGGTCGTAGCGGCGATACACCGGCAGCGGTTATTCGCTGGGGTACGAAGCCGGAGCAGCGTGTATTGATTACCACCGTAGCCACGGCAGCCAGTGATGTAGCAAAACAAGGAATTAAGCCGCCAGCAATCTTTTTGGTGGGAGAAGTCAGCAAATTGCGTGACGAACTCGCTTGGTTTGACCAGAAACTGCTGTTTGGCAAACAAGTTCTTATTACACGGGCCAGAGAGCAGGCCAGTGCATTGACGAGTAAATTAGAAGGACTTGGCGCTCAATGCTTTGAAGCGCCGTCCATTAAAATTGTGCCGCCGGACAGCTTCGCTCCTGTCGATGCAGCCATTAATCAGTTAGACACCTATGACTGGGTTGTCTTTACGAGTACGAACGGCGTCGATGCTTTTTTTGCCAGACTGCGTGAAAACGGGAAAGACGCCAGAGCTTTTGCGAAAAATAAAGTAGCAGCCATCGGCGTTCAGACAGCTAATCAGCTCAAAAAATTCGGCATTTGCGCGGATCTTGTGCCGACTGAGTTTAGAGCCGAAGGCATTGTGGAAATGTTGTCGCCGCAGTTGACTCCCGGTATGAAAGTCTTGATCCCGAGAGCCCTTGTTGCGCGGGATCTTTTACCGGAAAAACTGAAAGAATGCGGCGTGGAAGCGGAAGTCGTTCCGGTTTATCAGACCATTACGGCTGATACGGACGGCAGTCAAATTGCCGCGAAATTACGGCAGGGTGAAATCAATCTTGTTACCTTTACAAGCTCTTCTACTGTGACCAATTTGCTGGATCTTTTAGGCGAAGGCGGCAAAGAATTGCTACAAACCGTAACTGTGGCTTGTATTGGCCCGATTACAGCAGAAACGTGCCTGAAAGCAGGCATTGAACCGACGATCGTAGCGTTAGAATATACCATAGCCGGACTTGTGACGGCCATTGAAGAATATTATCAACAAGGCACGCTTTAAGAGGAGGAATCTGTGATGAATTTGACTTATCGCCCCAGACGCTTGCGCGCCTCCGCGGGAATTCGCAATCTTGTGCGTGAGACGGTACTTACGCCCCATGATTTTATTTATCCTTTGTTTGTTGTACCTGGTGAAAAGGTACGGAAGGAAATACCAAGTCTACCTGGCGTTTGTCACTTGTCAGTCGATGAAGCAGTAATTGAAGCCAAAGCGGTACACGCTTTGGGCATCCCCGGCATTATCCTGTTTGGACTGCCAGAGTATAAAGATGAACAAGGCAGTAGCGCCTGGGATCAGAATAGTCCGGTGCAAAAGGCCATTCGCGCCATTAAAGCAGCAGTGCCAGAACTCTTAGTCATTACGGATGTGTGTATGTGCGAATATACGACGACAGGCCATTGCGGCATGACCAAGGGTGAAACAGTGGATAATGACCCAACCTTAGAACTGCTAGCAAAGGTAGCTGTTAGCCATGCCGAAGCAGGCGCTGATGTTGTCGCTCCCTCTGATATGATGGATGGACGTATTGGCGTTATGCGCGAAGCCCTTGACGAAAAGGGCTTTGAAGATGTCACCATTATGGCTTACTCGGCAAAATATGCATCGGCTTATTACGGACCTTTCCGCGATGCTGCTGATTCGACGCCGCAGTTTGGCGATAGACGAACCTACCAAATGGACCCGGCTAACGGCCGAGAAGCTATTCGTGAAGTCGAGCTCGATTTGGCCGAAGGCGCTGATATTGTCATGGTAAAACCAGCTCTTGCTTACTTAGATATTGTACGCCAGGTGAAAGATCGTTTTGATGTACCTGTAGCGACTTATAATGTCAGTGGCGAATATGCTATGATCAAGGCAGCCGCTCTCAATGGCTGGATCGATGAGAAACGGACGGTTCTGGAAACTCTAACAAGCATGAAACGGGCCGGGGCTGATATGATTATTACGTATCATGCCATGGATGCTGCCAAGTGGTTGGCTGAGGGGGACAAATAATGGCTTTTTCACTAGAAAAATCAGCTGCCGCTTTTTTAGAGGCGAAAAAATATATTCCTGGCGGCGTAAATAGTCCCGTGCGGTCTTTCCGCAGTGTGGGCGGTACGCCTCCCTTTATTGCCAGCGCTCATGGCGCTCATATTCAAGATATCGACGGCAATGATTATATCGATTATGTGCTATCTTGGGGACCTTGCATTTTAGGCCATAGTCATGATGCTGTAACCAAGGCTTTGCAAGAAGCCGTCACCAAAGGGACAAGCTTTGGCGCGCCTACTTTGTTAGAAACCGAAGTAGCCAAACTAGTGCAGGAAATCATGCCGAATATTGAACGGGTGCGAATGGTGAATTCCGGTACAGAGGCGACGATGAGTGCGCTGCGTTTGGCTAGAGCCTTTACCGGCCGCAGCAAAATTGTAAAATTTGAAGGCTGCTACCATGGCCATCATGATAGTCTGCTCGTGAAAGCTGGTTCTGGCGCTGCTACTTTCGGTGTACCTGATAGTCCTGGCGTTCCAGCAGCCGTAGCCAATACGACGATTACTGTTCCTTATAATGACAGCGCGGCGCTAGAAGCTGTTTTTGCCAAAGAAGGATCAGAAATTGCTGCGGTAATCATTGAGCCGATTGCTGGCAACATGGGATTAGTCCTGCCGAAGGACGGTTACTTGGCAGAAGTACGCCGAATTACGAAACAGTATGACTCTCTGCTCATTTTTGATGAAGTCATGTGCGGTTTCCGCTGCGCTTTTGGCGGCGCTCAGGAACTTTATCAGATTACGCCTGATATTACCTGCCTCGGCAAAGTGATTGGCGGCGGTCTGCCTGTAGCTGCTTATGGCGGACGGGCGGACATTATGGATATGATTTCTCCGGCTGGCCCCGTGTATCAGGCCGGAACGCTGAGCGGCAATCCGCTCGCCATGACAGCTGGTTATGTGACTCTCAATCTGCTGAAAGAAAATGCAGCAGAAAGTTATAAGCTGCTCACCGAAAAAACCACGCAGCTATGCCAGGGAATTCGCTCGGCTGCTGAATCCTATGGGCTGCATTATCAGTATCACCAGATTGGCTCCATGTTCGGTATGTTTTTCAGCAATGATCCGGTGACGGATTATGAATCAGCTACGAAGTCTGACCTTGCCGCCTTTACAACGTATTTCCATGCGATGCTGCGTCAAGGAATCTATATGGCGCCGTCGCAGTTTGAATGCGCCTTTATGTCGCTCGCTCACAGTGACGAAGATATTGCTAAAACGATTGCCGCAAGCAAAGTGGCTTTTGGCGAAGTCGTGAAAAGTAAGAAATAGAAAAGAAGGGTGACCAACGGCTTAGAAGGCCGTGAGTCGCAGGATCGAGGAATATTACGCGGGTAACGAATACAATTCATTGACTGCAGTCCTGTTGACAGGAGTAGTAAAGTCATTGTAAACTAGTAACACTAGCAATGAATCTCCGGGTACAATTCAATAATGGTTGATCAGGAATCTGAAGACCAAAGAAGTAAGATTAGATATCTTACTTCTTTGGTCTTTTTCTTTTCAAAATTGCGAAACACACTTGCACTAAAGAAAATCATCTGGAGATATAAATTTCTTTAGTTAAAGCATGATCTATTCATTTATAAAAAGGGGGAACTTTTTTCAGCCGTTTCTGAAGGAGATTTTTTGTGTACTACCAATAAGCGCAGGGAGGAATTTAGACGTGAACAAGAAAAAAGTAGCTATGATTGGTCTGATGGCCATTTTGGCAATTGGCATTTTAAGCGGATGTGGAAACTCTACTGACTCTAAACAAGTAAATAATCAAAATGGTACACCAACGGTAAAAGTCGGTACTACAGCTGGGCCGGGGGCGGAAGTATTAGAACAGGTTAAAAAGGAAGCGGCAAAGCAAAATCTAAATGTCGAGATTGTCGAATTTAATGACTATATCCAGCCTAATGAGGCGTTGAGAGAAAAAAGCCTAGATATGAATGCTTTTCAGACGAAACCTTTTCTTGATAGTGAAAGTGGCTTGCGAGGTTATAAATTTTCAATGATCGGCAAGTCCATTATTCTTCCCATGGGGGCGTATTCCAAAAAAATTGCTTCGATAGATGACTTAAAATCAGGTGCTACTATAGCGATTCCTAACGATGTTACGCAAGCTGGACGAGCATTGATGCTAATTGAAAAGTCTGGAGTTATAAAGCTAAAACCTGGCCTTGGCATGAAGGCTACCGTTAATGATATTGCAGAAAACCCTAAAAATGTTAAATTTATAGAAGTCGATGCGGCACAAACTCCGCGCTCGCTAGAAGATGTTGATCTCGCGGCAATCAATACGAATTATGCACTGAATGTGGGACTAAACCCGAAGAAAGATGCATTAATCTTAGAAGATAAAAACTCTCCTTGGGGTTGTTATATTGTGGCAAGAGAAGAAGATAAAGATAATCCCACTTTTCAACAATTTGTCAAAATATATGACTCGGAACCAATTGCTAAGTTTATTGAAGAACGTTTTCAAGGCTCTGTATTTCCAACATGGTAACGAGAATATCACTATAAAAATATCACTACAAAAAAGAAGTATAGTAGTCTCAGACGAGATTACTATACTTCTTTTTCTTTAGCCAGTTTTTCGATAGTAGGGATGTCAGCAGGAGCCCAGTTGAGCGATAGCAGATTTTCTCTCTTTAGCCAAATCAACTTTGCATGTTCCGTTGCGACAGGGGAGCCAGAAACTAGTTTGCATTTCAATGTAATTAAATTGATAGTAAAGGTTTCATATTCATGGGTAATGTCATCAAATGGTTCGATATATTGAACCTGACATTTGAGTTCTTCGCGTATTTCTCTTTCGATAGCTTCAGATAGTGTTTCGCCTGTTTCTACTTTACCGCCGGGAAATTCCCAATAGTTAGGCAAACTCATTTGCAGCGACCGGAGAGCGCAGAGAATTTCACCTTGGTCATTTTCGATGATTGCGCCGACTACTTTAATAAATTTTTTCATAAGCAACACCTCTATAGTGTAGATTATCACAACAAGGCATTTCGTTCAAATGAACATGAATGATAAAACTGGAGTGTATTTGTTATGTTAATGATAAATAATAAAGCTAGGCCGTATCCCTTTTCTTTTTTATAGTGACTAAGGGATGTAAGTAAATTTTAAAAGTGGAGTGATTTTGATGGAAAAACCAGTAGTTGCTCAAAAAAATCCAATTCCTGTGGATGTAAAAGCCGGAGAAACCTATTATTGGTGTTCGTGTGGCAAAAGTGCGAAACAACCTTTCTGTGATGGCTCCCATCAAGGAACTGCCTTTTCTCCCGTTGCTTTTACAGCAAAAGAAGATAAAACCGCATTTTTCTGCGGCTGTAAGCACAGCAAAAACGCACCGTTTTGTGATGGCGCCCACAATGATTTATAATAATTTTTAAATAGCTAAAGGGGCTGTCGTGCTAAGAGAATCTTTTCTTAGCGTGACAGCCCTTTTACTTTATTATAATTTTATTCCCCATCGGCAAAGCTGATGATTACATCGACTTTGTCTTGGTTTTTGACGAAGCTGGTAAATTCCGCGGGGGAACCGTTTAAGAGAATTTCAATTTTTTTAGCGCGGATTGTCGTGGGCTGGGAAAAACGAGCTGCTAGCATGACATCGCTAATCATGGGTTGTTTTTCTTTGCTAGTATATTCAATCACGGCTTTATCTGTCGCCGGTGCGTCAGGCTGGGCGATAGCGCCATTGACTTTAAGTTGCCAAACTCGGCTGGGAACACTTAAAGGCTTTTTGTTAAAGTGCACGGTCATATATTCTTCGGAATCGTTGCGCAGGCCAATCACTTGATACAGTTTTGGTTCTGGCGGCAGGATCACTTCAACGACTGAAGATGGGGTTACGGTCGTTGAAAGATCGGCTGGAAGTCCATTGATCTTATAGGAGGAGTCTACCACATAAGTACGCGGTGATCCGTTTACTTTATAAGTATATTCGCGTTTCGTTGCTGGAAAATCAATAAGTTTTAATACTTCTCGCAGGGTTTGCGCGGGGCGACAAATGATTTCATCGCGGTCAGCGACGCGAGAATCGGTCGAAGCCGCTTTGCCGTTAATTTTGAGAACGGGATGGACGGTATAAAGCTCATTATTAACTGTAACCATCATCGAGGGCGGTAAGGCAACGACTTCTTGTAATTGCGGCGTAGGTGTTTTGCCGTCTACGCCTTTTTTGACGACAAGTACATCGTGATCATTTAATTTCTCATCAAAGGAGACTTGGTTGCCATTTAGTGTAATGGAGCCAGGTTTTCCCTGACCGCCGGGAACAAACTGCGTTTTGCCGTTTACTTTAAGGGCCAGGCCCAGTCCGGGGCGCCCTGACAATTCGCGGATGTCAATTCCCGCAGCTAGCAGAGCATCTGCTACGGCGAGACTTCCCAAATTGAATAGACGAAGCGGCATGTCGTTTAGGGTGACGGAAATAAAGTTGAGGTGTTGGCTGGAAGACAGTTTTAAAATACCAAGCGGTGTGACGGCATCAGGTACTTGAAGATCTTCGGGAATCGTTTCAAGTCCGTCTACTTTTTCGGGACGGCGAATGGCCACACGGCCTTGATCAATGGCTAGAGCGGAAGCTAATGCCTCCGGTAGCAGGGGCGTCAAGGAACCGCCGCCAACAAGCAAGACTGCTTGGGGCGGTTCGGTGTTGAGACTAAGGATTTCTTTAGCGATGGCTTGGGCCAGATCATTGACTGTTGGCGCAATATTTTCTGTAATTTCTTTTGTAGATACTTTATGGGAGCAGCCAAGTACATCCATAAAGGAAACTTTACGGTTTTTATGATGAAGCTGTCGTTTCGCTGCTTCGGCAATATTAAAATCAAGGAGATATTTTTGCGAAATTGCTTCCGTGATTTCGTCGCCCGCGCAGGGAACCATGCCATATCCGACAACAGTGCCGTCTTTCGTTAAAGCTACGTCAGAAGTACCAGCGCCGATATCGACAAGGGCCAGATTTAAATGACGCATAGTCGGCGGAATGAGGACATGGATGGCGGCAATTGGTTCTAATGTCAATGTAGCCATTTCCAAACCGACATTAGAAATGGCTGATTCTAAGGAGTCAATAACTTGACGCGGTAGAAAGGTGGCGATAATTTCGGCTTCGGCTTTTTTGCCGCGCTGCCCGATGAGGCTTTTTAAGAAGAGACCGTCAAGGGAATAGGCAACGACACTGTAGCCGACACAATAATAATCGGAAGGGTTGGGGACCGAGCCGGAGGTAGCTATCTGGTGCTGAGCGTTTTGAATGGCAGTCAGATCAAGCGCTCGTTCATCTTCCACTTTCAAAATGCCATGGGTGTGAATATCGAGTTCCGCAGAACTTTTTATAGTACATAAAGCTCGTCCGGCCGCAGCTACAGAAACGCTTTTTAAAGGGCCTGTTTTCTCTTCCAGACGGTCTTTGATTTCTCGGATTACACTAGCTACTTCCAACACATCATGTATTTGACCGTCAAGCATGGCCCGCGTATTATGCTCCTGACGATCGCAGGCGATAATTTGAATGGTGTTGTGTTCTGTCTTTTCGCCCACAAGGCCAACGACGCTGCGTGTGCCAATATCTAAGGCAAATAAATGCTGCTGTGTTTCCATTTATAAACTCCTCTTTCAAACGTTTTTTAAAAAATTCGTTCTTTAACGCCTTTTCCCCTTTTTTTCAAAGAGAAAGACAAAAAAATTAGTCTTTTTGTCTGATTGTGGCAAACGGTGCGATGGCTTTACTCTGCCTTCTTTTTGTATATTTCGTGAAAATAATTTGATACAATAGTAAAAGAACTGATGAATTAAAGGAGTCTTAGTGTGATGAACCTACATATTGTTATGGATAGTACGGCCCATCCTGATCCGGCGTGGCTGGCTATGCATCCTAATGTACATATTGTACCGCTGTCGGTAGAATTTGCCGGCCATGAATATAAAGAAAATGAATTAGAAGCAGAAGACCTTTTTTCCCTGATTGATCAAGGAAAAGGTTTTCCGAAAACATCGCAACCAGCGCCAGGTGTTTTTCAAGGCGTATTTGAACCCTTATTACAAGAAGGGGCGGAAATAGTGGTGATTACTTTGGCGGCTGCGCTTAGCGGTACGGTCCGTAGCGCTAAGCTGGCGCAATCGCTGTGCGGCTCTGTCGCTTGTGACAAGATAGCCGTAGTTGATTCGGGAACAACGGCGATTGGTATGGTTCAGTTAGCCGAGGATGCACTAACGGCTGCGGCGCAAGGCGTTGCTTTTTCCGAAATTGTGGCCAAGCTGCGCAATTTAGCCGCAAAGAATCATACTTTTTTTGTACCTGGTACATTGGAATATTTGCATAAGGGCGGTCGAATCGGCGGTGCTGCCGCATTATTTGGCGGTATTTTAAAAATTCGACCGGTGTTATATTTGGTAGAAGGCAAGGTGGAAATTTTAGAAAAGGTTCGAACCCGTTCGCGTGCGATTGAACGCATGGTTGACGAAATCGTCAAGCTTGCGGCGGAACGATCGGTTGAATCTTTTGGCGTGGTGCATATTGGCGCCGCAGATGAGGGCGAAAAGCTTCGTGATGTTTTGCAGGAACGTCTGCCGCAGGCTTCCTTTTCCTTATCGACAGGCGGATCTGTTTTAGCGGCTCATTTGGGACCCGGTCTTGTAGGTGTCATTGTTCAAGAACGCTTGTAAGGCTGCTGAAGAGAGGGGAAAGACGATGACAGAAGAAACGAAATTGATTAATGGGGAAGAATTTCGCCAAATGATTCGTGGGGCTTACAGCGCTTTCTTGCGTGATCATGAGGCGATTAACCGTTTAAATGTATTTCCTGTGCCTGATGGCGATACAGGAACGAATATGATGCTGACAATTCAGTCGGCAGTGAAGGGCTTAGAAGAAGCGCCGCAAGGCGGGATTGGTTTTTTAAGCAAGCGCGCGTCTGATAGCGCTATTTTAGGCGCAAGAGGCAATTCGGGAGTGATTCTGGCTCAGATTTTCCGTGGGCTTGCGCGTGGTTTGACTGGCAAGCAGAAAGCTACCTCTTCCGAACTAGGAAAAGCTTTTCAATACGGGATTTTATATGCCTATCGGGCGGTATCTACACCAGTCGAAGGTACTATTTTAACTGTGGCTAAGGGTATTGCCAAAGGCGCTCATCGGGCGGTACGCGATGAAAAGCCCTTTTTGGAAATTTTAGCGGAAGCGATCCAGGCAGGCGAGGAAGCTTTACAGCGTACGCCAGACCTTTTGCCTGCCCTAAAAGCGGCTGGGGTTGTCGATGCTGGCGGACAAGGTTTGCTATCTTTCTTAGCGGGCTGTGCCGAGGGACTTGCCGGAAAAAGTATAGCTGCGCCGCTGCCGCAAATTAGCAGTTCGGAAGGGCCCAGCGCCGCTTCAGTAGCGTTTGCGGGCAGTCGCCAGGAAACCTTCACGATCGCTCACCCCTATTGTACGGAATTTATTGTTCAGCCGTGCAGCTTATCGGTAGCAAAAGTGCGGGAAGTTTTACAGCCTTTTGGCGAATCACTCATTGTGGCGCCAGGCGATGAATTAGTGAAGGTGCATATTCACAGCGCTCATCCAGGGCTTGTCCTAGAGCAGGCGCTAACCTGGGGGGCTGTTCATAAAATTAAAATTGACAATATGGCCGATCAACACCAGCATCTTCAGCATTATAATGCGGCACCTGTGAAAAAGCTTTCGGTAATATCTGTCGTGTCTGGCGATGGGCTGGAAAAAATTATGGCAGAGCTGGGCGCAGCGCAATGTATTGCTGGCGGTCAGACCATGAATCCACCTGTCGAGGATTTTGTAGCGGCGGTTCATTCCGGACAGGCAGAACGCTATATTTTGCTGCCTAATAATAAAAATATTGTGTTAGCAGCTGCGCAGGCGAAAAAGTTATTAGGCGAACGCTTGGAAATGATTCCGACGACGACGATTCCTCAGGGGCTGGCGGCGTTAACGGCCTTCCAAGAGGCGCTTTCGCTAGAAGAAAATCTGAAAAACATGAAGGAAGCGGCTGAGGCCGTACAGTCAGGCAGTGTGACGCAAGCGGTGCGTGACAGTGTGGTGCAGGGGAACCCCGTAAAAACCGGTGAATATATCGGTCTTAAGGGCAGCAAAGTCGTTTGCTCTGCTGAAACGCTGTTTGCTGCGTTGAAGGAACTGGCCGCCAAGCTGGTACAAAAAGAATCTTCCTTGATTACGTTGTATTATGGCGATTCGGTAAGTGAAGCGGCAGCGGAAGAAATGGCTTCTGATCTTGGCTGGGCTTTTCCGGCATTAGAGGTGGAAGTGTATTACGGCGGTCAGCCTAACTATCATTTTTATCTGAGTGTAGAGTAAGGAATAGGATGGTGTATTTTGGATTACATTAATTTGTCGGTTCGCGATTTTGCGCGAAGTCTTGCTGATTTTTCGACAGGACCGGGAGGCGGCAGCGCAGCGGCCGTTATGGGACTTTTAGGAATTAGTTTGTTAGAAATGGCAACAGGCGGTGAAACGTTCGCTGCCCATCAGCAAAAAATTACGAATGGAGAAAGAATGCAACTCTTGCCGGAACTGAGGGCCTTGCACCAATGGCTATTGCGCCTTGTTGATCAGGACTCGGCAGCTTTTGCGGCGGTACTGGCGGCACAGGAGAAAATGCAAACTACCCCAGTGGAAGCGGAATTAGAAGAAGCCGTTTGCGGCGCCATTGAAGTTCCCCTGACGATTGCGTCTTCGTGTTTGCAGGCGTTGCAGTTGGCGGAAAAAGTTGTATCAACGATTGCCGCGCCGCTAGTCAGTGAAGTGTCGGGAGCTGCGGCGGCCTTGGGGGCGGGCATTCAAGGTGCGGCTGCGAGCGCTTATGCGAATTTACCGTTACTCACTTCGACGGAAAAACGTTCTATCTATGAAACGCAGATCCTGTCGCTGGAAGCATCAGGGAAACAACTGGCTGAGTTTTTACAAAAGGCTTGTTTCATTCGCTTACACGAAAAGTAATAAAAATAGCGCGCTAATAGCAACAAGGGCTATCGCACAAACCGTGGGTTTCAGAGAAAACACGGAGTACGATAGCCCTTGTTCTGCTTTCAATTTCAAACTGTTATTTTTCTTCTTTTACTTGTTTGATGCTGAGTCCGATCCGATTTCTACTTTCGTCAACACTCAGCACTAAGCAGGTCACAATATCACCAACGGAGATCACGTCGATAGGGTGGCGAAACCGTTTGTTACTTAGTTCAGAGCGATGCACTAGGCCTTTAATTTTAATGCCAATATCAACGAAGGCGCCAAAGTCTGTTACATTATGAACAACGCCTTGCACGAGAGAGCCTGCTTGAATATCAGAAAGCTTTACGATATTTTTGCGAATTAACGGTTTCGGCAGGTCCTCCCGAGGGTCACGACCGGGGCGGGCCAGAGCGGCTAGAATATCCCGAACTGTCGGTTCGCCAGCACTGAGCTTGGCCGCGATGGCCGTAGCATCGGCTTCTTGACATTTTTGTTGGATTAGCGGCTGGATTTCCTTACGCGATAATTCTTTGGGCGTAAGGCCCAGTTCTTTTAAGATGGCTTCGGCTAGCTCATAGGATTCGGGATGAACCGGCGTATTATCTAGAGGATTTTTACTTTGCTGGATACGCAGAAAGCCAGCGCACTGCGTAAAGGCAGCGGGGCCAAGTCGAGCTACTTTTAATAGCTCTTTGCGGGATTTGAATACACCTTGTTCATCCCGGTAGGCGACGATGTTTTTGGCTACAGCGGCGCTGACGCCTGCCACATATTTTAAGAGCTCCGGCGAAGCGGTATTTAGTTCTACGCCCACATGGTTTACACTGGATTCAACGACATGAGCTAGTGTCTGGGTTAGTTCTTTTTGATTGACATCATGTTGATATTGGCCGACACCAATCGATTTTGGATCGATTTTTACAAGCTCGGCTAAAGGGTCTTGGATTCGGCGGGCAATGGATACCGCGCCCCGCAGGGATACGTCAAGATCCGGCATTTCTTCTCTGGCCAGTTTGGAGGCTGAGTAGACCGAAGCGCCTGCTTCATTTGTAATGAGATAGTGGGCCGATAAATTGTGATCAGCAATTAGTTTTGCTACAAACTCTTCGGTTTCATAAGACGCCGTGCCATTACCAATCGAGAGAAGATTCACGCCGTGTTTTTGAATTGCGGCGAGAATTTTATCGGCAGCTTGCTGTTTTTGATTATCGCTATGGGTAATGTAGAGTGTAGCTGTTTCCAAGACTTGTCCAGTAGGGGCTACGACCGCCATTTTGCAGCCAGTGCGAAAGCCGGGATCAAGGCCCATTACGGTATAGCCTGCCAGCGGCTGCTGTAACAGCAGTTGCCGCAGATTGAGGCCAAAGACTTTGATCGCCTGCGCTTCAGCGAGTTCCGTAAGGCGTGAGCGAAGTTCCCGCTCTAAGGCTGGCAAGAGTAACCGTTTATAGCCGTCGGTGATAGCAGCGGTGATGATTTCGCTGAAAATAGACGGATTTTTAATGATTTCCCGGCAAAGATACTCAATGTATTTATCGTGAGGCGCCTCAATTTGTACTTTGAGAATTTCCTTTGTTTCGCCGCGGTTAATTGCTAAAATCCGATGTGATACAATCCGGTTCACTGGTTCACTATAGTCTTTATACATAATAAATTCTTTGCCGTCTTCATCGCTGCCCGTAAGCTTTGTAGCAATGGCCGCATCATTCCAAAGTCTGGCACGAAGTTTAGCGCGAATATCAGCTCGCTCGCTCATTTGTTCGGCAATAATATCTTGCGCGCCTGCCAGGGCATCTTCGGCGCTATGAATTTCTTTCTCTTCATTTATATAGGGGGCAGCTACTGCTAAAGGATCGCCTGATGTGAGCGTTTGATCCAGGAGGGTTTGCGCCAGCGGTTCTAGGCCTCGTTCCCGGGCGATCTGCGCTCTGGTACGTTTTTTTTGTTTAAAGGGGAGATAGAGATCTTCTAATTCCTGCAGTTTCGTACAGGCCTGAATCGCTGCTGCTAACTCCTCAGTCAGTTTACCTTGTTCAGTAATACTTGCGAGAATATCTTCGCGCCGCTTCGCCAGGTTGCGTAAGTATTGAGCGCGTTCTTCGACTTGACGGAGCTGTTCTTCATCAAGTTCGCCGGTAGCTTCCTTACGGTAGCGGGCGATAAAGGGAAGTGTATTTCCTTCATCTAATAAGGTAACAGCAGCGCTGACCTGGTGCTGTTTTAATCTCAGTTCACCGGCAATGAGCGCCGAAAGAGTTTGTATATCCAATTCCTTCACCAACTTTTCGATTTATCGTCTATAGGTTTCCCTACCTTTGCGGTAAAATCCTCTTTCAGCAGAGTCATTGTCAATGGTACGGTTTCGTGGTACTCTTCCAATAGAGCTTTTAATTTTTGAGGTGAAGTCAATGGATATAAGTTTGCTCTTTGAACTCTTTCAGCGCATGACGCTGGCGGCGACGCTGGCTTTTGTATTATCGCAGACCAAGCTGTTTCGCCGGATTGTTTACAGACAAAGTCAGTGGCAGGATAAATTATTGGTGAGCGCTGCTTTTGGGGCGATTGGGATTTTTGGAACCTACGCGGGGATTCCCATTGATGATGCTTTGGCGAATTTTCGTGTTGTCGGTGTTATGGCAGCGGGATTTGTCGGTGGCCCTGTAGTAGGGCTGCTTACTGGGATGATTGCTGGGGGGCATCGGTATTTTCTCGGTGGGTTCACGGCGTTTTCTTGTACTCTTTCTAGTATTTGCGAGGGGATTTTGGCTGGATTGATTTATCAGCTCTATCCGCGCAAGCCACTCCCCTTGTGGGTAGCTTTTGTTGGCGGCTTTTTGGGCGAGGCGATGCAGATGGGCATTATTTTGCTCACGGCGACGCCCTATGAATTGGCGGCAAAACTTGTTGGTGAAATTGCTGTGCCTATGACGATTGTAAATGGTACAGGCGTTGCGATTTTTATGGTAATCATTAAGACGGCGATGACGGTGCAAGATAAGATTGGTGCGGAAAAATCGCAGAAGGCCTTGAATATTGCCGCCAAAACGTTGCCCTATCTTCGCCGGGGGTTAAACAGCGAGTCGGCGCTGGCTACAGCTAAAATTATTTATGAGGCTGCCGATTATAACGCTGTGGCTGTAACGGATACGGAGCAGGTGCTGGCTTATGTCGGCGCCGAAGCGGATCATCATGCGCCTCATTTATCGAAGTTGACGCAAATTACGCGAAAAGCGCTTACGACAGGCGCACCGATTGTGGCTCAGGAAAAAAGTGAGATTGGCTGTTCGCGGCCGCAGTGTAAGCTGGCCAGCGCGGTTGTCGTTCCCTTAGTACAGGCTGGCGAGGTAATTGGCACATTAAAACTGTACTATACGGCAGAGCGAGCTGTCGTTCATTCGGATATTGTCTTTGCGGAAGGGTTGGCGCAGCTTTTCTCTACACAGCTAGAGCTTACGGAAATTGATCGTCAGGCGAAGCTGGCGTCTCGTTCCGAATTAAAGGCTCTGTACGCACAGATTAATCCGCATTTTTTCTTTAATACCTTAAATACGATCACATCTCTGGTGAGAACAAAGCCGGAGCAGGCGCGTGGTCTTCTTGCTAATTTAGCAGCCTTATTCCGCTTTACGCTACACAAGACGGGGAAAATGATTCCCATTGTTGAAGAAATTGCCCAGGTAGAAAGTTATCTAACGATAGAGCAGGCCCGGCATGGTGACAAGCTGCTTGTGGTAAAAGAAATTGATCATCACAGCGATCATTATTTGATTCCGTCGCTGAGCATTCAACCACTGGTGGAAAATGCGATTAAGCACGGATTGCAGCCGAAGGAAGCTGGCGGTAAGATTATTCTGCGGGTTCGCATGCTTAGCGACGATGTGATTGTGGAAATCATTGATGATGGCGTGGGCATGGATTTGACGATTGTGAATCCTTTGGAGGAAAGTGCCAGTGAGGCGATTGGCCTTGTGAATGTGCATGAGCGGTTGCGCGGTCTGTATGGGCATAAATATGGCATTCAACTAGAAAGCGAAGTCGGGATAGGAACGACGGTACGTATGTATTTTCCGAAGTGCCTTGATAAGGAGGTAGAGGATTGTGCTTAGAACACTTGTAGTTGATGATGAGACGCCAGCTCGTGATGAACTCGTCTATCTGCTGTCGTTGGCGAGTGGGATTGACGTAGTAGGACAGGCCGACAGCGGTGCAGCCGCGATTTCGCTAGCGGCTGATTTAAAGCCCCATGTGGTTTTTATGGATATTGCCATGCGCGGAATGAACGGCTTAGAGGCAGCTGCTGTGATTCGGAAGATTTTGCCGGAGACTCTTGTTATTTTTGCTACAGCCTATGACGACTATGCCATTAAGGCATTTGAAATCGGTGCTGTCGATTATGTGTTAAAGCCTTTTGAAGTAGAGCGGATTCATGCCGCTGTTAAGCGGTTGAAAACATATCGAACAGCGGAATGGCAGGCGGCGGGACAGCGAATTGATGCGGCTATTGAAACGCAGAAAGTGGCGCTAAACAAACTGCCAGCTGAGAAAAATGGCAAGATTGTGTTGATTCACTATGATGACATTGTCTATGTGACCACAGAGGGTGGTCTTGTTACGCTGGTTACGGCTAAAGAGCAGTATGGCTATCAGGGGACGCTGGCAGAAATTGAGGAGCGGACGAAAGGGACAGAACTACTCCGGGTTCATAAAAGTTATATTGTGAATTTGAATAAAGTAAAAGAAGTGATTCCCTGGTTCAAAGGGACCTATTGGCTTAAAGTAAACTCGGCTGGTGCGGTTGAGATTCCTGTAAGCAAAACAAAAATCAAAGAGATCAAAGAGATTTTCGGTCTGAAATAAAGCAAGATTTCCGGCTGTTTTCTTTTCCACTGGCAGGCTCATATTTCCGATGAGCCTGCTTTTTCTTCTCCTCAGAGGATTTTTGTAGTTAAGATTCAGTAAAAACAGTAAAATACGGATTGTGGAATTATTCTTACGGTTTCGAATTTATTGATTCTAAGAGGAGGAAAAAATAATGGTTATGAATGGTCTTTATCTTGTTATTATTGCTGCTCTCGTTCTTACTTTGGCCTATCGCTATTATGGCGCCTTTATGGCGGCGAAAGTGCTTACTCTTGATGGCAATCGTGTTACACCTGCTGTGAAATACAGTGATGGCCGCGATTTCGTGCCTACTAACAAATTTGTAGTTTTTGGACATCACTTTGCCGCAATTGCCGGCGCTGGCCCACTAGTTGGTCCTGTGCTAGCAGCGCAGTTCGGTTATCTTCCCGGTACCTTATGGCTCTTAATTGGCGCTGTACTTGGTGGTGCAGTCCATGATATGGTAGTTCTATTTTGCTCAGTTCGTCATGGCGGCAAGTCCATTGCCGAGATTGCTAAGCTGGAAATCAGTAAAGCGTCTGGTTGGGCTACCACCATTGCTGTACTCTTTATCTTGATTATTACGATGGCTGGTTTGGCTATTGCCGTAGTTAATGCGCTTTATCACAGCCCTTGGGGCACCTTTACGGTATTTATGACTCTGCCGATTGCTCTGTTTATCGGCGTGTATCTTCGCTTTTTGCGTCCCGGTCAGATTCGGGAAGCTACGATTATCGGCGTATCCTTGATTTTGTTTGCTGTATTTGCTGGTTCTTGGGTACAGGATTCTTCATTGGCTCCTTACTTTATCTTTGAACGGACTCAACTCAGTATTATCCTTGCTGTTTACGGTGCCGTTGCTTGTACGATTCCTGTATGGCTGCTGTTAGCTCCTCGCGACTATTTGGTAACATACATGAAAGTCGGTACGATTGCTGCTTTGGCCCTAGGCATTATTATTGTACAGCCTACGCTGCATATGCCTGCTGTATCGCAGTTTGCTGGCGGCGGCGGTCCGATTATCCCTGGTCCCGTTTGGCCGTTCGTGTTCATTACGATTGCTTGCGGCGCTATTTCTGGTTTCCATGCGATGGTTAGTGCGGGCACAACACCGAAAATGCTTACGAACGAACTGGATATGAAAGCTGTCGGCTTCGGTGCGATGCTGACTGAGTCCTTTGTTGGCTTAATGGCTCTTATTGCAGCTACTAGCATGATTCCGGCCGATTACTTTGCAATCAATGTATCAGTGGAAGCTTTCGCAAAACTGGGTATGACTCCGGTAGAATTGCATCAGCTTAGCCAGATGGTGGGCGAAGATGTTGCTGGTCGTCCTGGCGGCGCTGTTTCCTTGGCTGTTGGCATGGCTCATATTTTCTCCAACATCCCTGGTTTAAAAGGTCTCATGTCCTTCTGGTATCACTTTGCCATCATGTTTGAAGCCCTCTTTATCTTAACAACGATTGATGCCGGAACTCGTGCTGGTCGTTATCTGATTCAAGATATTGGCGGTAAAATCTACAAACCGTTCGGTGATGTACATTGGTTCCCTGGTATCGTCATTTCTAGTGCCTTAATGAGTTTTGCTTGGGGCTACCTTGTATATGGCGGCAGCATTTCCACCATTTGGCCGCTCTTCGGTGTAGCCAATCAGCTGCTAGCGACCATGGCTTTGGCAATTGGTACGACGGTGCTCTTTAGAATGGGTAAAGACAAATACACTTGGACGACAATTATTCCCATGACCTTCTTGGGCATCACGACAATTGCCGCTGGGTATTTGAATATTGTTGATAACTATTTGCCGAAAAACAATTATCTCTTGGCAGCAGCTAGTGCCATTATGATAGTACTCATCATCTTTGTTGTGGCTGATGCGGTTCGTACTTGGATTTCCATTCGCCAGCAACATGCCGAAGGTATTTCGACAAAACTGGTAGAAGACGCAAAATAAGTATCGAAATATTGACAGAGAATATCCCTATGTAGTATCATTTTCATAGTTGTTCGGCTGATCAGAAATCTGAAGGTCAAAGCTACCGTTACGGTAACTTTGGCCTTTTTTTTATAAATTGATCATAAAGGAGAGTCGGCTATGTTAAAAAAAACAGTATTGTTATTTCTCACTGGTCTTATCGTAATTCTTGGACTAAGTGGCTGCGGGAAACAAGCTTCTTCAGAAAAAGTATTGAAAGTAGGCACAGATGCAACCTATGCTCCCTTTGGTTTTCAAGACGAAAAGACCAAAGAATATGTGGGCTTTGATATTGATTTAATCAAAGCGATCGCTAAACAGGCAGGCTTTTCAGTAACGATCAATAACCTTAATTTTGATGGTTTGATTCCTGCATTGCAATCTGGTAATATTGATATTGCCATTTCCGATATGACAATTACGGATGAACGGGCGCAAAAAGTTAGTTTTTCGAAATCCTACTATAAAGCTGGTTTAGGAATTGTTGTTAAAAAAGATAATTCTACGATTCAATCGTTTAAAGATCTGGAAGGGAAGCGAATTGCCGTGTCCATTGGTTCCACTGGCGCGGAAGAAGCTCATAAGATTAAAGACGCCAATATTCGTGAGTTTAATACGATTGCCGAAGCGTTTCTTGAATTGCGCGCAGGCGGAGTCGATGCTGTAATTAATGACGCTCCCGTGAATGAGTATTATACTTCGCATGAAGGTAGTAAAGATACCAAGACGGTGGGGACTCAGCTGAATGCCGAAGATTTGGGTATTGCTGCTGCCAAAAACAATACGGAACTCATTGCTAAGCTGAATACGGCCTTGGACGATTTAAAGAAAAATGGTGAATATGATAAGATTTATGTAAAATGGTTTGGCAAGCAACCGACGAAATAAAGTACAAGGAGAGTTGATAAAACGATGAATCCTATCGCTAGTATTTTAGATAAATTTCCTGTCATGATTCTAGATGGCGCTTTTGCTACAGAATTAGAACGAAATGGCTGTAATTTGAATGATGAGCTTTGGTCTGCTAAAGTTTTGTTTGAGCAGCCAGAATTGATCAAGAAAGTCCATCTAGACTATTTTAAAGCCGGAGCTGATTGCGCTACCAGCGCCAGCTATCAAGCCTCCATCGAAGGTTTTATGCGTAAAGGCTTTAGCCAAACTGAGGCTGCTGATTTAATCCGCTTAGCAGTCAATTTGGCAGTGGAAGCTCGTGACGCTTTTTGGGCGGAACATCAAACGGAGCAGCGTCCTAAACCTTTAGTAGCCGCTTCGGTAGGACCTTATGGCGCTTTCCTGGCAGATGGGTCAGAGTATCGTGGCGATTATACCATTGGCGAGGCTGAACTGGTTGCTTTTCATAAGCCGAGATTAGAGCTATTAATAGCAGGTAGGCCGGATCTTTTGGCTTGCGAAACGATTCCTTGTTTAGCTGAGGCGAAAGTGTTGGCTACGTTGCTTAAGGAATATCCTGAAATGTCGGCTTGGGTTAGCTTTTCGGCAAAAGATGGCTTACATATTAGCAGTGGCGAACGAGTGGCTGATTGTGCTGCTTGGCTGGAAACACAGCCACAGGTTAGTGCGATTGGGATCAATTGTACCGCGCCTAAGTATATCCCTTCGTTGATTGCTGAGATTGCTGCCAATACATCAAAACCGATTCTTTTGTATCCTAACTCTGGTGAAGAATATGATGCTACGGATAAAACTTGGCATGGCAGTTCTGATGGCCGTACCTTCGGCGACAGCGCCTATGAGTGGTATCAACAAGGAGCCAGGATTATTGGCGGTTGCTGTCGCACAACACCGCAAGACATTCGCAGCATTGCGGCTTGGGCTAGAAAATAAAGTGGAAGTATAAAATGTTGACAAAAAACCGATAGTGTGATATGGTAATTTCTAAGCTGATTGGAACACCCAAAGGCCAATGAATGATTTTCATTCATTGGCCTTTTTATTTTTCTCAAAAATAAGCAAATACCATTTTAAAGAGAAGGAGAGTGGCTTTATGTCAAGTGAAGGAGACCCATCTTTTTACGAACAGAAACCTCTGCTGAAAAGCGAAGATTGGTGGGCAGTTTGGTTAGGGCTATTTATTTTCTTGCTTGGTCTTGCGCCGATTTGGGGCGGGGATTTATTAGGTTGGGTTGGTAAGCACAATGTATGGATTGATGCAGCAAAAGCATTTGAACCGAATGCTAAGGCTTTTGCTGTGCTTGGCGGTTCAGGATCAGCGATTGCGACCTATTTATTTCTAGTACTGATTACGACAATTGGGGCTTGGGTTATGGGGAGTAAACCGCTGCGCTTTGCAGCTGGGTTTACGGTTATCTATTGGATTACTTTTTTTGCGACCGTTCTGGGGAATTTCGCTTATATTGCTGCTACGCCAGATAAACAGAGCGCTTTTAAAATCGGCTGGTCTTTGAGTCTTGGCGAACTGGGACTTGTCTTTTCTTTAGTTATCGGACTTATCATTGGCAACTTTTTTCCTCGGACGGCGCGGTTCTTGGCAGAGGCCGCCAGACCCGAATGGTATATAAAAACAGGGATTATTCTCTTAGGAATTACGATTGGGATCAAGACCGTCGGTACAATGAGTTTGGCGGGAACTATAATTTTTAGAGGGCTGTGCGCTGTTGTAGAAGCTTATCTTTTGTATTGGCCGATTGTATATTTTATTTCGCGTCGATATTTTAAATTCACGCCGGAATGGGCTGCACCGCTGGCATCTGGTATTTCTATTTGTGGTGTAGCGGCGGCCATTGCGACAGGCGGAGCGGTTCGCTCCCGACCAATTGTTCCTACGGTTCTTGCTTCCATTATTATTGTTTTTGTGGCTGTAGAACTGCTGTTTTTACCTTGGGTTGCTGCTGTATTCTTGACAAATGAGCCGATGGTGGCTGGTGCTTGGATGGGTCTTGCCGTAAAAAGTGACGGCGGTGCTGTGGCAAGCGGAGCCATTACTGATGCGCTGATTCGCAGTCGCGCCTTGACCCAGTTTGGTGTTCAATATCAAGAGGGTTGGATTCTAATGGCAGCTACGACAACAAAATTATTTATTGATATTTTTATTGGAATTTGGGCTTTTTTACTAGCAGTCATCTGGTCTGTCTATGGCTTAAATAAACAGCAAGGCCGCAACGCCAGCGGCAAGGTATCGCCTAAAGAAATTTGGGAAAGATTCCCGAAATTTGTTTTGGGCTTCTTTATTACTTTTTTTGCTTTGCTGTTGTGGGGGATTTTGGATCCTTCCATTATTAAAGCTGCTGATACTGGTGCTGGGCAAACGAATCTTTTACGTATGATCTTTTTCAGTTTATGTTTCTTTTCGATCGGCCTTGTTACAAATGTGAGAAATCTTTGGCAGGCTGGCGTTGGCAAGATTGTAGCAGTATATTCCGTCTCGTTGTTTGGGTTCATTTTATGGGTAGGGCTATTTGTTTCCTGGTTGTTTTATCATGGGATTAAACCGCCTGTCATTGGCGGATAAGGCAGGAAAAGGAGGCATTTTACATGGCGATCAACTATAGTGTAAGGGCAGCGGCAGTGAGTGAGGCAAAAAACGATTCAAACTTTGTCCAACTGGAAATGGCACAACAGGAGGCGCAGTGGTTTGATCTTCAGCCAATCGAAAAAAAGCTAATTGCCTATTCATTAGGCATCGGTGTGGCGCTGTTAGTCGTTTTTATTTTTGGTTTTTACGGCAGCTATTAAAAAATGTGCTAAACTAAATAAAGAAGCAGCCAAATCAATGAGGATAGCACCTCTTGATTTGGCTGCTTCTTTATTTAATATGTGATATTTAATCTTTCCATACGGCGATATAAAGTGGTGCGATTGATGCCAAGGTGTTTAGCTGCAGCAGTATAGTTTCCCTTGGTTTCCTCCAGTGCGGCTAAAATTTCAGCTTTTACACGTTGTTCGCGTGTAGAGGCGACAGGAGCGGGAACTGGGGCGCCTTTAATCATTTCGGTGACAATGGATTTATCAATTTTAGCTGCTTTTACTGTGGCGGCAAGGCGCTCCATTACATTACGGCACTCGCGAATATTTCCTGGCCAGGGATATTGCTCCAGAAATTTTAACGCATCAGGCAGTAAGGTAAGGTCTTTATGATTTTCTTGGGAAAATTCCTGGAGAAATTCTTGAGCATAACGGGCAATATCACTTTTCCTCTGTTTGAGGGGCGGCAGTTCTAAGCGAAGTACGTTTAAACGGTAATAAAGATCGGAGCGGAATTTATTTTCGGCTACTAAACTTTCTAGGTTTTTATTAGTCGCGGCAATCAAACGTACATCGACAGGCGTTACGTTATAGCTGCCAAGCCTTACAACTGCTTTTTCCTGGAGAACGCGTAGGAGTCTTCCCTGGTTAATATAGTCCATTTCGCCAAGTTCATCGAGAAAAAGTGTGCCGCCGTGGGCTACCTCGAATAAACCGGCCTTACCTTCTTTATTGGCCCCGGTGAAAGCACCGCCGACATAACCGAAGAGCTCACTTTCCAACAGCTGGGCCGGCAGTGAAGCACAGTTGATGGCGACAAAGGGGCCGCTGGCACGTTTGCTGGCATTATGAATGCTTTGCGCAAATACTTCTTTTCCTGTTCCTGTTTCGCCTAAAATGAGGACGCTGGAATTGGTTGCTGCAAAATCCTTTGCTGCCTCGATGGTTTTGATAATTGCTGGGCTCTGCCCGAAAATATTATCGAAATAGAACTTGGCAACATGGCCATGGGCGTAGATTTCTTTACGGATCATAGCTTCCATTTGTTGGATTTTTCGTGTTTCCTGTAAGGTAATGACCGAGCCGAAGGATTTGCCTTTAATAATAATGGGGACGCAGTCGTATAAAATTTTATTACTGTTCATATCGAGTAATTTTGGTACGGATGCTTTGTGCTGTGAAGTAATTTCATCTAAGGGGATTTGCGGGAGAATGTCTTGCAAGTGTTTTCCCAAAACGTTTTTCTTATGAATCTTTAAGATTCTTTGGGCGATAGGATTGAAGGCTGTAATATGCTGCTGTTGATCAATCGTAATAAAGCCGTCACGGGTATGGTCGAGAATGGTTGTTAAAAAACCTCTTTTGGCAGACTCCAAATCCAAGGCTGTTTGTAGTTGCAGCGCTTCCTGCGCGGCTTGTAGTAAACTTTCGCTGCCGATAGGAATCAATGAACAGGGAATATTGTGCTTTTTGGCTGCTTTTACAGCTAGAGCGCCGCCTAAAATGACTTCAGCTCCTTCGGCGGTTGCTTGGAGAATAACTTGCTCGTAATCTTCTCCGTAGCTTGTAACATAGTGGCGAATTTCTACATCCAGTTCTTTGGCTAAAAAATCAATACCTAATACCATGGCGGCATGAGCGACAACGGCAATCGCTTTTCCCTGCACCTTTGCGCCGTTAATTGCTCTAATAATATCAAAGCTGGTGATCGGAATCGTAACAACATGAATGTTTAAGTTCGCTTTTCGGAGGGCTGTGGCAGTAACTGGTCTGGCTGCTACGATCTCCACTCCTTTGGCAATATGTTGTTGGACAACCTCCGTTGCTTCGCGGGGATTTATAATTTCTAAAATAATAGAGGGAGAAGAAGCGGAAAGAACTTGCGGGATATCTGTGACCATCGCTTCAGACGGAATTAAAAATAGAATTTTTACCATAACGCCTCACTTAAGAACGAAATGCAACGAATTGCATCATATTTAGCAACAATTATAATAAAATTTACCGAATAAAGCAATTGAATTAGAAAATTTGCAATTGGCGATTCAATCTAAAACCAAGTAAAATCAACGTATTTAGGCATTCATATATTTTTTAGTTCACACATTTTGTTCTTGGCATGCTTTTTGCTTTTGTAATATGATGATGGATTTTTGATGGAAGAATGAGGGAGTGGATAAATTATGGCAAGTGCATTAGAAGGAATCAGAGTGCTTGACGCCTCGACCGTTATTGCAGGCCCTTTTGGCGCCTCGCTGCTTGGTGATTTTGGCGCCGATGTGATAAAGGTAGAAATGCCTGGAAGTGGCGATAGTGGTCGCAATATGGGGCCTTTATATGAAAAAAAATCACTACGCTGGGCAACATTCGCCAGAAATAAACGCAGTATTACCTTGGATCTGCGCAAAGAAGAAGGCAAGGATCTATTTTTGAAGCTTGTGGCGCAAAGCGATATTATCATAGAAAATTTTCGGACGGGAACCTTTGATAAATGGGGCTTGGATTTTGCCACACTAAAACAGGCAAATCCGAAAATTATCGTGATTCGTATTACCGGCTACGGTCAGACCGGTCCTTATCATAAATTGGCGGGATTTGGTACGCCAGCAACGGCTTTCTCTGGCTTAACTTATCTGACAGGCTACCCTGATCGCGCGCCTGTCAATCCGCCGATTTCTCTGTGCGATTATTTAGCGGGAATATATGCTGCCTATGCTTCGATGGTTTGTATTCATCATCGCGATAAAACCGGCGAAGGGCAAGAAGTGGATCTTAGTCTCTATGAAAGCATTTTCCGTATGCTAGAAGGTGCTGTAGCTAACTACGATATTGCCGGAAAAATTACGGAAAGAAGACCGAGTATCAGTGGTTCGGCAAGTCCATCAGGTACCTTTAAAACAAGAGATGGTAAATGGGTTGTACTTGTTTGCAGCACTGACCGTACTTTTGAATATTTTGCGAAAGGCATTGGCAGAGACGATCTGCTGCAGGACGAACGGTTCAATACCAATGGCGCTCGCGTAAGAAACAATGTTTTGGTGGAAGAAATCGTCAACGATTGGATGGGAAGCCATGAGTATAAGGACGTAAAAGCGATTCTTGATGAAGCCGGTGCGCCTGTAAGTCTTGTCTATAGCATGGAAGATATTTTTGCCGATCCTCACTATGCAGCGAGGGAAAACATTCTTGCAATGCCTCACCCTGATTTTGGCACTATCAAAATGCCTGGCATTGTACCTAAGTTGAGCGCAACTCCCGGAGAAGTGAAATGGGTTGGACCGAAGTTGGGCGAGCATAACGAAGAAGTATACAGCGAATTGCTCGGACTAGCAAGCAAAGATGTTAGCGAGTTAAAAGACAAAGGCATTATTTAACGTTTCTAAGACGATGTTTAAATTTTCTTTGGAAGGAATGACCCGGTATGGAAAAAACAATTCAGTGGCCAGCAAGAGTTACAATCTGTGAAGTAGGCCTACGTGACGGGCTGCAAAATGAAAAGAAATTATTTAGTGTTGAAGAAAAATTACAGTTACTAAACTCTGTCGTAGCATCAGGCGTGAAAATTATTGAAGTAGGTTCTTTTGTACATCCCAAGGCCGTTCCAGCTATGGCAGATACGGGCAAGCTGGTAGAAGCAATGGAAAAAGTAGACGGCGTAGAATATCGCGTCCTCGTTCCGAACTTTAAAGGCGTAGAAAGAGCTTTTTTGGCAGGTATCAAAAAAGTAAAACTAACTGTTTCAGCCAGTGAAGCTCATTGTATTAATAACTTTAACAAGAAACCGTTAGAAATGATGGATGGTTTTGGCGAATGTGTTACTTTTGCCAAGAAAAACGGCATGGAAGTGTCTGGCGCAATTTCTACTTCTTTTGGTTGTCCTTTTCAGGGAAAAGTGCCTGTAGAGCAAGTTGAGAATGTTGTAAAACGCTTTTTAGAATTAGGAATTACCGAATTATCGTTGTCTGATACGACGGGTATGGCCAATCCGCGTCAAGTCTATGAGCTTGGTAGTTATATGGTAGAAAAATATCGGCAGGTCAGTTGGGTTATGCATTTTCATAATACACGAGACATGGCTCTGGCGAATATTGTGGCAGCGATGCAAGCAGGCATTACTGTATTTGATGGCGCTTTTGCCGGCCTTGGCGGTTGTCCTTTCGCACCCGGCGCTTCGGGAAATGTAGCGACAGAAGACGTGATTCATATGCTCCATGAAATGGGGATTGATACAGGCGTTGATCTTTTAAAGGCGATGGATACAGCAAGATTGGCAGAGACACTTGTCGGCCATGCAGCAGGTGGCTCTATTTTAAAGGCGGGACGTTGTGCTGATTTAGCAAAAGAACAGGCAAAAAAACAAGATAATAAGTAAAAAGAAGTCCTGATATATGCGGGAGAGTGAAAAGGAGGTCTGTGTTGTGAGTACAGGGGAAAAAGGTAAACTCGATGAACTTCGTCAAAAAATAGGAGTTCCCTTAGCTATATTGTGTACTGTAATCGTATGGCTTTTACCAGGTTTTGAAGGTCTTTCTCAGGTAGGCCATCGAGCATTGGCGTTGTTTGCCGGGATTTTTATTTTATACCTCACCGAAGCATTGCCTTTGCCTGTGACCAGTATTTTGGTTGTCCCGAGTGCGGTGTTAATGGGAATCGTAAATTTAAAAGGGGCACTGGAGGGGTTTGCGTCATCTTCCGTTTATTTGCTAGTAGGGTCTTTCGTGTTGGCAGCGGCAATGGTTAAGACAAAGTTAGCAGAACGAATTACCTATATGATTCTCTTGAAAATCGGCAGTTCAACTCGTAATATTACCTTTGGTGTTATGGTTGCCAATATCTGTCTAGCCTTTCTTGTACCGTCCAGTACGGCGCGTACGGCCATTTTACTGCCTGTTTGTCTAAGTATTATTCATATTCTGAAAGGCGACGAGCAGGGGAGATCTAATTTTGCAATTAATCTTTTACTTACATTGGCGTTTACAAATGCCACAATTAGTGCCGGAATTATGACTGCCACTGTGCCAAATCCGGTCACCGTAGATTTTATTATAAAAGCCGGAGGCCCAGCAATAGGTTATATGGATTGGCTGATTTACGGCTTTCCGCCGGCTTTGCTTATGACCCTTGCTACGTGGTGGCTCATTCAGATTATATTTAAACCGGAAAAAGCAGAACTTACCGGGGGAATCGCTTTTGTGCACGAGCAAATTCAGAAGCTCGGTGTTATGAGTCAGGCTGAATGGCGCACTGCAGCTGTATTTGTTTTAATTGTTGCCGCTTGGGCGACAGGTTCAATGACTAAGATTGATGCGACGGTGGCTTGTTTAGCTGGTATCGTATTGTTTTTCTTACCACGCTTCGGTGTTTTAAACTGGAATGACGCCAATAAATCCATTTCCTGGCAAGTGGTTTTGATTTGTGGCGGCGGTATTTCATTAGGTGATATTTTAATGAAAACGGGTGCGGCAAAATGGTTGGCTGTGACCATATTTCATTTTATGGGACTACAGGGCGCGTCTACGATCGTTATTTTAGTTCTCGTGATGCTTGTCATTCAGTACATGCACCTTGTTTTTGTTGGTACGACAGCCATGGCAACCGCTCTACTGCCAATTGCTTTGGGGATGGCTCAAACGGCAAATATTAATCCCGCTGTACTAGCTTTGCCTGTTGGAATGATTGTTGGCGGTTATCCGCTCTTAATGTTTTATAACACACTCCCTAATATTCTAATTTATGGCACAGGTGAGCTGAAGATCGGCGATTTTCCTAAAATTGGCGTTGCGATTTGTACTTTGGCATGTCTTGTTTATTCGTTGTGCGCCATTACCTATTGGCGTTGGCTGGGAATGTTCTAAGACATAAAAATAATAGATGAATTTACTGTGTGCTAAGGCCCGTCTCTCAGTAGAGATGGGTCTTTATTTTTAAAATAATGTTATTGCCACAGTTGACGCATAGATCTTTTTTATCTGATGCAAACTAGCTAAGTCGAAGCAGAAAGGAGGGATGAATGATGATGACAAGCAAGGAGTTAATGCATGTAGAAGACTTTCTTTCGATGACACAGACGAGCGCAAAAACCTTTCAGCATTTAGCGAGCGAAATGCAGGATTCGTCAGGCAAGCAGCTTTTGCAGCAATTAGCCCAGAAACAGCAGCAGCATACACAAACAATCGGAAAACATTTGAGCAATGCGCAGAGCTTGCAATAATAAAACAGCAAAGGAGGGATTCTTATGGCGCAAAATCAACAGCAGAATCAACAGCAAAATCAAATGCAGAGCGGCCAACAGGGGCAGTGCGGCGATCAAGAGCTTTTGAATCTGGCCTTGAATGAAATAAAATACACAACCCAGACGATTAACCTGTATATTACGGAAGCAAGCAGCAATCAGTTGCGGCAGGATTACATGACCGTTCTTGGCGATGTCTATGGTCAGCAAAAGCAGTTGTTTGACTTTATGCAGCAAAAAGGCTACTACCAAGTGAAGCAGGCCAATCCTCAAGAAGTGTCGCAGGTACAGTCAAAGTTTAGTCAGCAAATGCAATAAAACATGATGAAATAAGAAGATTCCTGTCTGTTTATGGGGCGGGAATTTTCTTATTTTTTTATGCTTGACAGGGGCGGATTATTAGTTGTATTATTAATTTAAACTTAATCAATAAAAGTTATTAAGGAATAATTTCAATGTAAAGTAGGTGTTTTTTTTGGAAATCTGCGTCACGTCCATGCTCCGCGACAAAGGCTTCAAGGTAACTCCCCAACGATTGGCAATTTATAACGTACTGGCCAACACGAAAGCTCATCCCAGTGCTGAAATGATTTTTGCCGAATTACAACCATTATATCCCACGATGAGCTTAGCAACTGTATATAAGACGATTGAGATTCTTAAGGAAATCGGTTTGGTTCAAGTGTTGAACGCCGGTGAAGATAGTTTCCGCTATGATGCTCGTGTAGAATCACACAGCCATATTCGTTGTATGCAATGCGGACGAGTAGACGACTTAGAAGATATTGATGCTAGCAAATTTATTGATGAAGTCAGTGCGTCTACCCCTTATAAAGTGACGGGACAGCAGTTCTATTTCTACGGAGTATGCCCTTCTTGCCGGGCACACGATATTAACTAATTCAAGCTTCATACAGTTCTTAAAGGACCCTTCTTGCGATAAGATATATCGTGAGAAAGGTCCTTTTTGTTTACATAAAATAACGGTAGGCAGGAACTATGCCCTGTGCTATACTGAGAGTCCCTTAGTCTATAGAGAGGAGGGGACAGCCATGCAGACAGCAGGCAAAACAGAAATTACAGTAATCGCAGGGCTGCTGTTTATGGCAGTATGTTTTTTGCTTTTTACTCAGTTTTCTTTGCGGCCGCGGCTATGGCTCTACCCTCTGGCGAGGCAGGCGGCAGCCGCAAAGCTTTCCTATGAGGCTCGGCAATTTCAGCAACAGGAAACAGAGCATTTTATTATTGTGTATCCGCTGGAGGATGCCGACCAGGTCCAGCTTGTGGCAAAAGCGGCGGAAGCAGCTTATGAACCTGTTCGCAACTTATTAGCCTATAGTCGTTCGGAAAAATCTATTTTATATATTCAACCAGGACGCAGTGAATTGCGTAAAGCGTTGGGGTGGTCTGGCGATGAAAGCGCTATGGGCGTTTATTACGGCGGATCCATTCAGATTCTGTCGCCCAAGGCCTGGATGCAGCCGGACGATGGCCCTGAAGTTTTCTGGCAAAACGGCCCTGTGGCCCATGAATTTACCCATCTCTTGCTAGATTATCAAACAAACGGCAATTATACCCGCTGGTATACAGAAGGATTAGCGCAGTATGCGGAATATAAAATTACCCATTATGAATGGCTTACAGGCACCAACAAGCTTACTGGGCCGCTTTATTCCCTGAGTGAACTGGATGACCATTTTGATGATTTAGACAATCAGTCACTGGCTTATCGGGAGGCTTTTGCCGCGGTTCGTTTTATTGCGGAACGGCAGGGCGAGCAGGCGCTACAAGAAATTGACCGACAGTTAGCGCAAGGCGTAGCCTTGAAACAGGCCTTAACAACAGTAACCGGTTTATCTTATAGTGACTACGAAACGGCCTGGAAAGCTTGGGCTGCGAAACTTGATGAAACCAGAGAGCGTCATTCTTGACAAAAGAGCTCTCTGGTTTTCTTTTTTCGGGACGAAACCGTGCATTGTCAGTGGATTCGGCGGCGCTTCTATGCTACAATAACAACGATAAACTGCCTAAAAGGAGACAAAAAATGGCTAATATTTTTCATGCCTGTGATATACGCGGTATTGCTGGAACCGATTTGACGCTGGATAAGGCAAGACAGATTGGACTGGCTGTCGGCACAAAATTAATGGGGAAAAAAGTGGTTGTCGGCGGTGATGTACGTCTGTCTACACCAGAATTGCAGAGTACGATGGTAGCGGCATTAGCCGAGTCAGGTTGCGATGTTTTTAATATTGGAACCGTAGCCTCGCCCGCTTTTTATTATGCCTTGCAGGAACTAGAAGCTGACGGCGGTGTCATGGTGACCGCTTCTCATAATCCCGCTCCCTATAATGGCTTTAAACTCGTCCTTGGCCCAGGGCCGGTGACGGAAGAAGAAGTGGCGGAAATTCGTGCAATCGTGGAAAATGGCGAATTTTCGTCAGGGTTTGGCTGTCAGCGAGAATATCCGCTGCTAGCCGATTATATTGACCATACTGTAAGAAAAGCAGCTCCGGCGCAAGAACCGCTACGGGTTGTAGTGGATGCTGGCAATGGCGCGGCGGCCTTGACGGCGCCGAGGGTGTTACAATCGCTTGGATATGAAGTGATTCCGCTATTTTGCGAACCTGACGGCAATTTCCCCAATCGGGCGCCCAATCCCGCTCTCAGCGAAAATCTAACGGCGCTGGCGGCAAAAGTAGTAGAAACAGGCGCTGCTTTAGGGATTGCTTTTGACGGCGATGGCGATCGTTTAGGCGTTGTCGATGAAACAGGCCGCGTTATTTCAAATGATAAGATTATGGTTCTGTTGGCGCGGTATTATTTAGCGGCAAAACAGGGAAGGATTATTTATGATGCGAAGTGTTCCATGGTCGTGCCGGAAGAAATAAAAAAAGCTGGCGGCGAGCCAATTATGGGACGAGCTGGTCATACCTTTATAAAGCAGGCTTTTCTAGAACAACAAGCGCTCTTCGGCGGTGAATTGAGTGGACACTTCTTTTTTCAAGAGCTTGGCTATGATGACGGATTGTTCGCTGGATTAAAAGTATGCGAACTTATCGCGGCTAATGGCAAGTTATCGCTGCAGGCTGACTCGGTGCCTGATTATCTCTTGACGCCGGATATTCGTGTTACCTATCATGGCTCCGATAAAGCGGAGGTAATTGATGAGATTGCTGAAAAATTGCAAGCTTATCAGCCCAATCGAATTGACGGAGTACGCATTGAATTTAACGATGGCTGGGCCATGATTCGTTCCTCGGTGACAGAACCGCTGTTTACGCTGCGGTTTGAAGCGAAGACGCAAAGCCGCCTGAGAGAAATCGCCCAGATTTTGCTTGCGGCGCTGCCAGGGGAAGTTCGAGAGTCCGTACAGGCGAAGCTTACGGAAGTCGAAGGATTTTAGGAATCGGAAACGAACTACATAGGAAAAAAGGAATAGTTAAAGGAGCTTTCTATGGATATACATGTTCTTGCCAGCGGCAGTACCGGCAATGCAACTTATATTGCCATGGGCGATGCCAAGATTTTGATTGATGCCGGTATCAGCACGCGGCGCATACAGCAAAGTTTAAAGAAGCTGGGGACAGATATTGCTGAGCTTGATGGTATTTTATTGACTCACGAGCACAGAGATCATATTTATGGACTGGAAACACTATTGAAACGCTATGAAATTCCTGTCTATGCTACAGCGAAAACCTGGGATGCTATGTATTTACGTGATAAGGTGCCGCAAACAGCTTTTCGCGAATTGATGCCGCAGGTTGCCGTAAAAGATATGCGGATCGAGCCGTTTCGTATATCTCATGACGCGGCCGATCCTGTTGGCTACTGCTTATATGGCGAAGGCGCTAAATGCTCCATGGTGACAGACTTAGGCTTTGTCACAGAAGGCGTACAGCAGGCGCTCGCTTTATCAGATGTGCTCGTATTAGAATCAAATCACGATGTGGAAATGGTGGAAAAAGGTTCCTATCCGTGGCATTTGAAGCGGCGGATTTTAAGCAACCGCGGCCATTTATCCAACATGGATGCTGGTTGGCTCCTAACCCGTTTACAGCGAAAAACTCATACTCATGTTTTTCTCGCTCATATGAGCCAAGAGAATAATACGCCGGAACGAGCCGAGGAAACCGTAAAAAGTGTTTTGGAAAGCCAGAATATAGCTGGTGAATTTAGTCTTCATTTAACTTATCCTGATGCGATTTCTAGTTTAAATGCCGGGTGAACCGACAAAGGAGGAATGATCTGTGATGAATAAACGGATGACATCCTATGTCATTGTGGCTTTAATTGGAATTATTGTGGGAGCTAGCCTCATGGTGGGCTGTGGTAGCTTTTTTTCTAAACCGGGAGCGCAAAATAATGCGCCATCGTCGAATTTAAATGCTGTCAAAGCAGCCGATTTATCACCAGCCCGCAATACGGCCATCGTAAAAGCGGCGCAGATGGTGGCCCCTGCCGTGGTGGGGATCACGAATAAAGCCTATGCCCGCGATATCATCAATCGAAAAGTCCTGGTGGAACAGGGACAAGGCTCTGGCGTTATCATTGACGCCAACGGCTATATTGCGACGAATAACCATGTCGTGGAAGGTGCACAGGAAATCGTTGTATCTCTTGCGGATGGACGTACTTTTCCCGGTAAGGTCTTAGGAACTGATCCGGCGACGGATCTTGCAGTGGTGAAAATTGAGGCAACGAATCTGCCTGTTGCCGCTCTAGGCGATTCTGACAGCCTGCTTGTGGGCGAACCAGCGATTGCCATCGGCAATCCGTTGGGTCTTGAGTTTCAAGGCAGTGTGACTGTCGGCGTAATCAGCGCGTTAAATCGGTCCTTAGAAATCGGTGAAAGAAAGTTCAAACTGATTCAGACTGATGCAGCCATCAATCCAGGGAATTCTGGCGGGGCACTGGTCAATGCGGACGGCGTTGTGATCGGGATTAACAGTGCAAAAATTTCTGTGTCTGGCGTAGAAGGGATTGGGTTTTCTATTCCGATTAATACGGCCAGACCGATTCTACAGTCCTTGATTGAAAAAGGACGCGTCATTCGTGCCTACTTAGGCGTAGGCGTACTTGATAAAAATACGGCGCCGCGTTATGGCTATACTCTCAACATTGATGCCGGGATTTATGTAGCCAATGTGACTCAGAATGGTCCGGCAGCGAAGGCTGGTATCCGTCAAGGCGATATTATTACGAAAGTTGCCGGGTCGCCTGTGAACAGTGTGCCTGACCTGCGGTCTGTTCTCGATAATCAAGCCATCGGCTCGACTGTCGATGTGGAAATCGTCCGCAATAATCAAACTAGAACCGTCAGTGTATTGATGGAAGAAATGCCGGTGCAATAGATGCATATTCAAATCGTTACAGTCGGAAAAATTAAAGAGAAATATTTGTCTGCCGGAATCGCTGAGTTTACCAAACGGTTGACGCCTTTTTGCAAGCTACAGATCGTTGAGCTGGCCGAAGAGAAGATGCCTGATAATCCATCGGCAGCGGAAAAAGCCAAAACGTTAGAAAAAGAGGGCGAGCGCATTATTAAAGCGCTTCGCCCTGCTTCTTATGTGATTCTGTTAGATGTAATCGGCAAAGCTTTATCGAGTGAAGACCTTGCCGAAAAGCTAGAACGCTTGTCCGTGACCGGTCAAAGTGATGTTACCTTTATTATCGGCGGCGCCTTCGGTTTATCTGATGCGGTACGACAGGCAGCAGATGAGCGAATCAGCTTCTCGAAAATGACCTTTACCCACCAGATGATTCGCCTGCTGCTAGTGGAGCAGGTGTATCGGGCATTTAAGATAAATCGGGGAGAGAAATATCATTTGTAGTGTGCTTTGTGATTTTGTCAACTAGAAAGTTCAGCACCGTTAAAGGTGATACGGAGAGAAGTAGCACGTGTAATGCGCGAGACGAATTTAGAAAGCCCGAAATTTGTTGTGATAAACTAAAACTGTAACACCTCAATCTAATAGATTATAATAGGTCTATTAAAGAAAAGCGGTAAAACAATGCGACAATATGATGAAGAATTATTTTTAGCTATAGATGATTTTGCTTATGTTTGGTACAACCATCTCAGGCCACATTCGTATAATAGCTATAAAACGCCATTTAAAAAACGCTATCACAGAAATTAGTCTTTGGTGTTACAAATATATTTGACCACTACAAGTTTAAGCAGAAAGGGAGGCTCTCATGACGTATACAGAAATGGTAAGACAACATATAGCTAAAATGTTTTTAATTTATAGGGAACAAAATCAGGAGTACATTGAGTTGCATGCAAAAGAGGTTCATAGAAAATTGGGATTTACAGAAAGATATCCGATAGTGTGTAATGCCATGCAACAAATGATGACAAATAATGATGCGTATGTGAGCGAGACTGAAAGTCGGCAAAGTTCCAGTATTATAATCAGGTATTATTTAAAAGATAAATGAATTAGTTATGCTCGTGAGGATGGAAAGTTTAAGTCTTGCCGTTTATTGACACGTCATGAGGGACTATTATTGATTCAAACAAAGAGTTGAAAATTTCGCAGTTATACCTGATAAGGAAAGGGCCTCACCCGTAACATAACTATCGGCGAAAGACTAATTGATTTTATTAGTGCTTGGTAGGAATTTACGAATATGAAAAATACCAATAACTTATTGTAGATGAGTTATTGGTATTTTTCATAAGAGATAGTATGCATTATTAGAGATTTATAATCTTTCGATAGGAATGCCTTAAACAACGAACGGTGTATAAAAGAGGGGGAACATAATGGAAGATAAACTAGATTTGAGACCGGTTAATGAGCTATTAGGAGAAAATTTCTACATTCCGTATTATCAACGAGGCTATCGTTGGACGACTCAGCAGGTACTCGACTTATTGGATGATATATGGACGTTTGCTGAAAGGGAAACTGAGAAAGGCGAGTTTTATTGTTTGCAGCCGGTTGTTGTAAAAGAAAGGAATTGGGAGGAAAAAGGAGTATGCTTGAATGGCTGGGAAGTGATAGATGGTCAGCAGCGGCTTACGACTATCTATATCATAATAAGTTACCTCATGAAAGAATATCTAAAAGTAGACAGTTTGTTGGGCGATTATGGTAAGGAAATGTATACTGTAAGATATCAAACCCGGATGCATAGTGAGAGCTTTCTAAAGAATATTGTCGAGCGTTCGTTAGATAGTAACTTTTATATGTCCAATATTGACTTTTTTCATATGGCAGAAGCCTATAATACAGTAAAGCAATGGTTTACGGATGGAATTGCGGTTAAGGATCGAACAGATCGGGAGAGATTTTTAAGTGCTATTCTTGGCACTAAAGAGGGAAACCATTCTGTTCAAGTTATTTGGTATAAAGTTAGCCAACAAGCAAGCAGTACAGAATTATTTACACGACTGAACCTTGGAAAAATTCCGCTGACAAATGCAGAGTTAATTAAAGCGTTATTTTTATCCTCAGCAAGTTTTAAAGATATAACTTCTGAAGAACAGATCAAGAAAAAATGGGAAATTGCGTTTTTGTGGGATGAAATGGAACAAAGACTGAGTGATCAAGATTTTTGGGCGTTTATTACTAATGAAAAGCAGTCTGCATATCCTAATAAAATAGAATTGTTGTTGGATATAGTTGCGGGCAAAAGGGAAAAAGAGACAGACGGGTTGTATACTTTTTTATATTTTCTAAAATATACAAGAAATAATACTCATTCTCTGTGGGATTTATGGCTTATAATTGAGCAATATTACCAAGTACTATGTGAGTGGTATAAAGATAAAAATCTGTATCATAAAATTGGCTACTTAATTGCAGTCGGGAAAAAGGAGCATTTACAAGATCTCGTTAATGAGTCCTTAGAAACCAGAAAAGATGCTTTTGAAGGGATGATTGATTTAGCAATTAGAGATAGTGTAAATTTTGATCTTGATAAGTTAAGTTATGATAACAAAGCTGATCACGAGAAAATTAATAATATATTATTGCTGTTTAATATTGAATCGATTCGAAGCAACGAAAGTGCAGCCGAGAAGTATCCGTTTAAACTTCATAAGGGTGACGAATGGAGTTTGGAGCATATTCATGCACAAAACTCAGAAGGCGTGAATAAAAGTAAAAAAGAAGCATGGCTTGCATGGCTTTCTTCTCATAAATTGCTCATAGAAGAGGTCAAGGCGGAAACAAATGATGAAGAAAAAATTAAAGTGTTTTCCGATTTAATACATGAAGTTGACTTATTAGATAAAGATAGAATAAATTGGGAAGGGTTTAATACATTATCAAAGCGCATTATACAGAATTTTACCGAGGATTCAAGTGGGCCAGCTGAAGATATTCACGGCATATCTAATTTAGCGCTACTGAGTTTGGCTGACAATGTCGTGTTAAACAACTCGGTTTTTGAAGTAAAACGGCGGGAAATCATAAATATGGATAGGCGAGGAAAGTATATACCGATATGTACGCGTAGAGTTTTTCTGAAATACTATAATTCTAAACCATCTACCGAGCATTATTACTTCTGGAGCAGAGAAGACCGCAAAAATTACCGAAATGAAATAGAGACAGTTTTAAAAAAATACTTGCCTCGGCAAGAAGCTACGGAGGATTGACGATGGCAACGAGTTTTTTGCAGCTGGTAAAAGAATATAAGGTAGTCATTCCCATTTTGCAAAGAGATTATGCGCAGGGGCGGAATACGGGAAAAGTACCGTCAATTCGAGATAATATTCTCAAGGCATTGTCCATAGCTGTCCAGGCGAATAAAAATCCGCTGGTGCTTGATTTTGTATACGGTTACACAAGAATGCAGGGGGATCAGAGGGTTTTTTACCCGCTTGACGGTCAGCAGCGGTTGACAACATTATATTTATTCCACTGGTTTGTTGCTACAAAGGAAGGGCATGGTGCAGAGGCTGCTTGGTTCTTGGATAGGTTTACGTATGAAACCCGACACAGTTCAAATATATTTTGCGCAAAACTGGTGAAATACCAGCCTGAAAGCTTTACCGATTCAATTAAACAGAGTATTTTAAACCAACCCTGGTTTTTTGCTGCATGGATAAATGATCCTACGATAAACTCCATGCTTACCATGTTGAATGATATTCAACATAAGGTTATTAACGAATATAAACTGGAAAATATATGGCCTTTGCTTTCTGGAAATAAACCGCCGGTGGTCTTTCATATACTCCCGATGGAAAAACTCGGGCTTCCGGATGACCTATATATAAAGATGAATTCGAGAGGCAAGGAACTAACTGAATTTGAGTATTTTAAGGGCCACTTTTCGGATTGTTTGACAAATGCCAAAGCAATTGAATTTAATGAAAAAATAGATCAGCAATGGTCGGATTTGTTCTGGAATTTGTATAAAGAGGATAGTAGTATACTAGATATTGCCAGAAGCGTCGATGCTGCGTTCCTTCGTGTCTTTCGCTATCTAACGGAAATGATGGCCGTTCAAGATGCTGATATAGAGGATGAATTGGACGAAGCTGAACTTGTTAAAAAAGTATATTCTCAAGATAAAAATGTGGAGTTTCTTTTTCTATCGCTGGACAAGCTGGCTGCTACCAATAAGACTAGGCCAGAGTTTTTTTCTTCGGTCTTTTATATTGAGCCAAACGACTATGCGGTAGATAAAATTAGGCTGTTTTTTGATAACCCTGCCACTGAGTTATTCAACAAATGTGCTGATTGTTATGATTCCACACAGCGGATTAATAGGTTCTCCATTGGCGAACAACTGCTACTGTACGCCTGTATTGTTCATCTATTGGAAAATACCAATGAATTCAATGTGCGAATAAGGAAGCTACGTAATCTAATCAGTAATTCAGAAGATACTGTGCGCAGGGAAAATTTGGCTTCGCTGCTTTGTTCTGTCAAAGCCCTTATTAAAAGCGGTACCTTAGATAATGACTCAAAATTTAACAAAACACAAGTTCAAGAAGAAATACAAAAGGAATTATTCCTAAAACAAAACACTGGTCTGCTTGATACTGTTTACAAATTGGAAGATCATCATCTGTTGCAGGGCTGCATTGCTATTTTTGTGCTATCGCCTGCTTTAACTGATTATGCAGCACAGTATCATATGATTTTTTCAAAAGAATGTGAGTATGAATTAATAAGCCGTGCCATGTTAACATTTGGTGACTACTCCCAGAAAATGGGTTGGAGCAGATGTTTTGGTAATAGAAATAATTCAGTCTGGAGAGACTTATTTACCCCAAGTCAGAGACGCGGTGATTTTCAAAATACCCAGAAATTTTTATACGAACTTCTGGAGTACCAGCACCAAAACCCTGTAGTAACACTTGGGACAGTAGTAGAAGATTATTTAGCAAGATTTAATGAAGATCAGTTTTGTGAAAAAGAGTGGAGGTATTATTTTATCAAATATCCTGAATTCAGAAAGCATGAAGATGGTTTCTATTATTGGCCGGATGCTACTAAGCCATACGAATGTATTATGATGCGTAGGAAAACATTGGGCGGGTTTCATTGGGATCCTTTCTTATTTGCTATCAAAGAAAATTGTGCTGACAGTTTGGTAAATCTGGACAATTACGGAGCACCTCTAATTTACGTAAAAGGTAATATCACCTTAAAAATCATCAACAAGAATGAAGGTTTTATGTTGGAAGCCTTGGGCGAGGAGGGGAAACCATTGTTACAGGTTGCTGTTAATGCTGGAATTATCTCTGCAGACTGTATCAGCAGAATTAGCCAATCTGCGTCAGGCTTGGATATGGAAAATAGAATTGAAAAAGGTTTGCAGCTTATCAAAGAATTAGACAAATTATAATGAGAGAATTACGCATGCCGTATTTATTGATACTGCTAGCTTTGCAGGGCTACTAATAATGCTTGGGCAAAGTCAAGCACAATTGTTACACATGTTTAGTTACTAGAGTTCAACCTGATGTCTGGGGGGCGTGGAGTTATGGCACATATAAAAGAGCCATTAATTGAGAAGGGCCCCAGAAAAACATTTCAGACAGCATTCAAGAATGAATTATATAGTATTCTTCAAAATAAGAAAGATAAAAATATTATTCAAGAATTTTTGTTATTAGAAGGCTTTGGTTTAGATATAGCGGTGTTTGATAGAGTACAATTAAGTTCGCAAAAGTAAAAAAGGAAAAGCCATCGAAGCTCCGAAAAGGTAAGTGTCCAGCAAACCAATAAGGAGTGAAAAATCGATGGCTTACCAAAATTCTACCGTACCTTTTGAAAAAATGCTAATGAAATTTGTATCAGAGGAAGATCCGATGCAATCCATGCTCAAGTGGCTCTGTGAACGTCTAATGGAAGCTGAAGTAGAAAGTAAGCTTTGTGCCGAGAAATCAGAACGGAACAATGAACGACAGGGATACCGATCAGGCTATCGCGTTCGCCGGTTTGACACAAGAATGGGAACAATGTATCTCATGGTTCCTAAAATCAGAAATGGCGGATATATTCCCTTCTTTGTGGAAGCGAAAAAACGTTCAGAGGCAGCACTAATGAATGTCATTCAGGAAGCCTACGTCAAAGGCATTTCGACTCGAAAAATCGATAAATTAGCCAAAACACTGGGCATCGAATCGATTTCACGTAGCCAGGTTTCAGCGATCACCAAAGACTTGAACGAACAAGTAGAGGCATTTCGAACCCGAAAACTGGAAGCTACGTATCCAGTTCTTTGGGTAGATGCTTTATATGAGCGAATTCGTGATAACCACAGGGTTCAAAATATGGCCGTACTAGTCGTCACTGGCATTAATTTAGAGGGCAAACGTGATATTTTAGCGGTAGAGCCCATGTATGAAGAGTCTGCTGCAACTTATACGAAAGTATTTGATCAGCTAAAAGAACGAGGTTTAGAGAAAGTATGGCTGGTCGTATCTGACGCTCATAAAGGTCTGGTCAAAGCTGCTAGAGAAGCCTTTCTTGCTTTTGCTCGTGGCAACGGTGTAAGGTTCATTTTATGCGAAATATATTGGCGCATGTTTCTGGTAAAAATAAAAAATCGTTTGCCGAAAAGCTCAAGCAAATCTGGCTACAACCGGACTACGAGAGTGCTCAACAATATGCTAATACATTCATGAATGACCATGAAGCTCAGTATCCTCAGGCCATATCCTTGTTAGAAGAGGGCCTCGAAGAATCGCTTCAATTTTTCAGGTTCCAAGAAATTGATGCTAGAAAAATCTCATCTGCGAATCTACTGGAATGATTAAATAGGGAAATCCGGCGCCGGACTAGAGTAGTTGGAATTTTCCCCAGTATGGATTCATACGTCTGGCTTGTCACAAGCTATCTTATTGAGTACAGCGAAGATTGGTCCAGCGGGCGTTCTTACATTAACCCTAAAATTATTACCGAGCTTCAACTACAATTAGCAAAGACTGCTTAACTTAATCCGATTCGGAGGTTGATGGTTTTTGCGAACATTGCTTGATACTATCAGTAGAAAGTTCAGCACTGTTATAACTGATACGGAGAAAAGTATCAGTTATAACAGTGCAAAATGGGCATCAATCCTTGTTTATGAGGATTGATGCCCTCATTGTTTTGAACTAGGTTATCAATATGTTTTAAATGGCAAAGCTTTTTTATGTACATTATGATGCTTAGTGGCCTTCCAGATGAAGTAAAATGGGTTGCCACTACGTCAAGAAAAAGCTAAATACGGTGTAGAAAGAAAAACACTATGTCGCAAAACCTATTTTCTTGGCATTTTAGAAGCGGATTTTACATTTACTTAAGATGATAACTATCAATTAATATGGTTTGACGTTATTTATCTATATGAGCCAACAGTCCAGTTTGTCCGACGGCAACATGGTCTGCGAGTGTGTGGTGATCGGGATAGTCTCCGCCATTTTGATGTCGGAAGGCAATTGGTGTCTCCTCAAAAAGATTCTCAAGACGTGATCGCCAGATTGCTTTAGCTGATTCTACATTGTCTGGAGTGATATTACCAGTTCCGTAGACTGCATAGGTTGGCAGTACGTCCATCCCTGAGAAGAAAAGCGTACCGTGAGTAATAGGGAACAGTAATTGTTCTAATGGTCCATTGATGCCGCGTGGCAAATAGTCTTTTTCTGGCCCCCCTATTGTTACGGATAGTATTGCTCGTTTTCCTTTGAAACCACCATCGCCATAGCGAAATTGATTTCCTTTATCTTTATAGCCGTAAGCCAAACCGTAAGCAAATACTCGATCAATCCAGCCTTTTAAGATTGCTGGCATACTAAACCACCAAAGCGGGAAATGGAATATGACAGCATCTGCGGAAAGAAGTTTTTGTTGTTCTAACGTAACATCTATTGTCTGTTGATTAGTTGAGTAGGCATGTTTGGATTCATCAATAAAGGATAAGCGATCAGGATTAGCTCTATTCGGAAAATCATCTTTATCAAAAACTGTTTTCCAGTTCATACTATAGAGATCTGATAACATGACATTATGTCCTTGTTCTTGAAGCGTTTGTATAGATATATCAACTAGGTTGTGGGTCAACGATGTTGGTTCGGGATGTGCAAAAATAATTAATATATTTTTCTTCATAAATTTATTTCACTCTCCATCTGCGTTTTGTTCACAACACTTAAATATGAGTTGCGCACTTTCATACTAGTAAATATAATGATAAATGTAAAGTACGCACATTATTTGTATATAGTATCAAAAAGTATACTATTGGAGTGAACAAAATGGGGAAAAACGAAATTGAATTTAGTCATCCTTCTGGTTTTGCAGGATGTCCTGTGGAAATAACTTTAAATGTAATTGGAGGAAAATGGAAAGGAATCATATTGTTTCATCTTATTAATGGTACGAAGAGATTCAATGAATTTCAAAAGCTCCATCCCTGTATAACACAGCGCATGCTTACATTACAGCTAAGGGAGTTAGAACGAGATGGATTGATTCACCGTGAAGTTTATAAGGAGGTTCCTCCAAAGGTAGAATACTCTCTAACGCAATTTGGGAAAACCTTAGAGCCTATTATTTTATTAATGAAGGATTGGGGAGAACGGAATAAAGATAGGATTAAGCGTATTAAAGCAACACCAAAAATTAAAGATTAGAATGTATTATGAAGTTGTGAAACAGCAGTAAGACAGAGTTCACGGGCTGTATGCCAGCAACAAGGTAAGAAGTATGGAGGCTTGGTTTAAGTGCGTAAAGTAATATTAGATTTAGCAGTGACCCTAGACGGGTTTATCGAAGGCCCAAATGGTGAAGTAGATTGGTGCATAATGGATGACGAGATGGCTTTCGACCAATTTCTCAGTGAAGTAGACACTATCTTATACGGCAGGAAAAGCTATGAATTATGGGGACAATATACCCCTTCGCCTACTTCTTCTGAATCTGAAAAGCAGATTTGGGCAATGGTTCATAGTAAAAAGAAAATTGTTTTTTCCACTACGAGCGTAGGATCAGATGGAGCGGTACAATATATAAATTATGATATTGAAACGCAAATTGAGAAACTCAAGCAGGAATCTGGTAAAGATATGTGGCTGTATGGTGGGGCAAGTCTAATTTCCACATTTATGAGACTGGAGTTAGTGGATGAGTATCGATTATCTGTTCACCCGGTCGTTCTCGGAGCAGGCAAGCCATTATTCGAAGGTTTACAGAAAAGGACCAGACTAACGCTTACAAATGTGCGCACGTATAGCTCCGGAGTTGTGCAGTTGAAGTATCAGTCAATGTAAGACAGAGGTAGAATTCGTAGGGCAAGAGGGCGAATTCATTGCCCTATCCTGCACCGTTATACGTGATACGGAGCAAAATACCATTTGTAGTATTTTTGCCAATAAGACGGCGGTCTTAAAAAAATAAATGAGTCAGAATTTCTCCAAACAAAATGAAGCAGGCGTAGTTGTGGGTTCCACAGTCCGTCTGCTTTTTGTATTTTGCGGAAGTCCGTCCATTCAGTTGCTTTCAAACTTAACTTCATTGTTGGTTACCAGTAGGGCATCTTTGTTGCTAATCGGGATTAATTGTAACGTAGAAGAATAGGTGTCAATTATTTTTTGCGCACTTTTCGCAAAAGGTGGATTGGTATAGTGCGGTACGGGATAAAATTCTACCAAGCCTAAGGCCGCCAGACTTTCTAAATTTGGAGCTTTTTTTATACTGTCCATTCCTTTGGCATATTCAACATTAGCTGATGCTACCATTGCTCCGGCAGATTCACCGATATAAAGCTTGCCAGCGTTGACCTCGTCAATAATGATTTTATCTGCGCCTGTTCGTTTCAATTCTTGTAACAGATAGAAAGTATTTCCTCCCGTTACATAAATGAAGTCATTATTTTTTATTTTTGCGTGTATTTCGTCAGCTGTTGCAGTTGATATTTCCAGTTCGTCAATGGTCAAACCCATTTTTTCAAGCGCTTTTCTGCCTGCGCTTACATAAAATGCAACCTTTTCTACTTTGCTTGCAGTAGGGATAAAGGTTACTGTTTTACCGCTCAGGTCTTTTTCAAATTCGGTGAAGCGGTTAGCTGCATCCTTAAAAGATGAAACCAAAAACATTTTTTTCATAGCTGCTGTAATCTCCTTTATTTGCTGTCTAACCATACTATAATATATAATGGTGTCAATTAGTGAAACCATTCAATTTAAAAGAGGAACTCCTATGAAAAAATCAGAACGGCTAAATGATATGATGATCTATTTAAATGATAAAAAATCCTTCAATCTTAAAGACATTATGCACAGATATACAATTTCTAAAAGCACAGCTCTCCGGGATATTCAATCTTTAGAGGAAATCGGCATGCCCATTTATTCCAATCCGGGACGAAATGGGTATTATGGCATTTTATCCAACCGTCTATTATCGCCCATCGTTTTTACAATTGACGAGGTTCACGCCCTGTATTTTGCCATGCAGACACTGAATGCCTATCAATCCACCCCGTTTCATTTGAGTATTGAACAGCTAAAGCAAAAATTTGAAGGCTGTATTTCCGAAGAAAGAATACAAAGGCTTCGAAAAATGGAGTTGATTTTTAGCTTAGGGCATCATCAGAACAAAAATGACTGCGTTTATTTAGGTGATATTCTGCAAATGGCGGTTAATGAAAGCGTCTGTGAGGTTTGCTATACAAAAGGAGAAACCAAGAAACAGTATTATGTTCAATTTTTTGATATAACCTCTGCCTATGGTCAATGGTATGCAACGGCGTACAATTTCCAAACCCAAAAACCGCAAGTGTTTCGTTGTGACAGAATTCATTCTGTGCAACCTAGTGATCAATATGTTCCCAAACCGCTTTCTGAATTTCTTGTGTCTGCCCGTGAGCTGTTCCGGGACAAAACAGCAATCGATTTTGTGGTTAAGGTTTCCCGCAATGGGGTAGACATATTTCATAAAGAACACTATCCGTCTATGGAACTGTACCAGGAAAATGGTGAATGGTATATAAGCGGTTTTTACAACAAATGGGAAGAGGCTTTTATCGCTAACTATTTTATTATTTACGGTGAAAGCCTTTTGGCTATTCAGCCGGACAGCTTAAAAACGATTATCATCGAAAGATTGGAAACGATAAAAGAACATCTTGCTTTGCAAAACTAAGTGGATTCAAGTACAGAGAAAAATATCATTTGTAACTGCAAAAAAGGCCTCAATCCTTATATCACGAGGATTGGGGTCTTTTTTTGTCGCCGAATAGGCATGAAGAACTCCTGCCAAATTCCTGTTAATTTGGCAGGAGTTTTATGCTTTTGAGGGAATTTTCAAATTATACAGTGGTACTTAGAGAGCGAAATTGTAGAATGTACCCGAGAGTCCTTTAGTTTGTTAAGAAAGTTATGAGGGAGGAGAAATGGCGAAGTTTTACAGGTCACTATTAGTACTGGAGGCAGTTCTAGCTCTAATCCATTCAGGCGGAGTTGTTGAAACTAGCGGATGAAAGGTAATATGATGCAAAAAGAAACGGGAGAAACCGAGTTGTCTTAGCTTGTAATTTGTATTCATAAGAATTCGTTAAAAAGGAGAAAGCTATGCTGAACGATGAGATTATTTCGATATTGAAGACCCAAGTGTGTTTCTTGGGTACTTCGCATGAAAACGTGCCTCGAGTGAGACCGATGCGTCCGTTTGTTAGCGAAGAGGGAACCATTTGGCTTATCAGCTATACGGACACTGAAAAAACAAGAGAAATAGAAGCTAATAATGTAGTTGAGCTATGTGCGGTTGATGAAAATAGCAATGTTCTTCGGCTACAGGGCAAGTTAGTGGGGGAAGAGAAGCTTCTTTTAGAAGAAAAAGAAAAGGTGCGTCGCAAAATCATTGAAGAGCTACCAGGCGCTGAGGACTTTTTTTCTGGATTTAGCGATTCCGCTATGGCGATTTATAAATTTGAGATTTCCAATTTAGTCTTCCGCACTTTGGAGAATGTTGCTCGCGCCGAACTTCATTTTCGCAGGTAAGCGCAGAGCCATTTATTTAAGGCACGTAATCAAACAGCCAATTCTACAAAGAAGAACAGGCGTAATATTATGTACCTGTTCTTCTTTTATATCAATGATACTGTATTTTATGATCTTACAAGAAAAAGAGTAAGGAACATAAAATTCGATATCGGATCGTATTAAGAGAAGTCCGCAAGAATTCTTGGATGCAGAATTGGAAGCATCAACGAAACTACTTGAATTACTAGATGATGTTATGATAGCGCATACTAGACTCAAATATTATGGGAGTGAAGCATATGCGCTTTGTACCTAAACGAGCTTTCTTTGAGCCTCAGGCGCTGGAATTTCCGCTTGGCAAGAAAATTTATGATAAGTTGATGACCTTGGCCGTGGACATTCAGTTCACAGGATCTCACAACCGTGTTACCGGAATTCCGGGCGATAACCAACAGCAGGCATTTAGTGAAGCCAAGCGTACTCTTGTTGTAGGCGTACGTCGAGGCACTGAATTTGCGACTTGCAAGCCTTCGGCTCATTATCAGCTTCCCTTGAATACTAGTTGTCCGGGAATGTGTGAATATTGTTATTTGGCTACAACGTTGGGCAAAAAGCCATATTTGCGTGTTTATGTCAATAACGAGCAAATATTAGAACAGGCAGACAAGTATATGGTCGAACGTGCGCCAGATGTCACCCTCTTTGAGGGGGCGGCTACCTCTGATCCTATTCCCACGGAATATTTAACGGGAGTATTGAGGCAATCGATTGAATTCTTTGCGAATCGAACGTTGGGGCGATTTCGGTTTGTAACTAAGTATACGGATGTTGATTCACTACTGACTGTTAGGCATAATGGCCGGACTCGGTTCAGATTTAGTATTAACGCCCCAACTGTTATACGGGAATATGAGCATCTGACCCCGACGGCAGCAGAACGGGTGGCAGCTGCGGTCAAAGTGGCTGATGCTGGTTATCCTTTGGGTTTTATAATTGCTCCTATTTTGCACTTCGAAGGTTGGGAGGCAGAGTATAACTGGTTATTTCAATCTCTAAATGATCAGTTGTCCAAAACATCTCGTCGGGATATTACCTTTGAATTTATCAGTCATCGTTTTACAAAACGAGCAAAAAATCAGATACTAGATCTGTTTCCGCAAACCACTCTTCCCATGGACGAGGGAATGCGACGATTTAAATATGGACAATTCGGTTATGGCAAATATCTTTATCAAGAGGATACAATGACCCAATTAAGGGAGTATATGTTTGCTCAGGCAAAGCAATATTTTCCAGAAGCAAAAGTGGAGTACTTTGTCTAATCCTCAAGACAGTCCGACGCCCCTCGATAACAATTACTTGATACGGAGAAAAATATCACTAATGATTTCTATTTTATACTGTAAGTCCAAAAGCTGGAGTGGGAAGAAATGGTATAGTGTTTGGGATCGATCAAACAGAATCCTCCAATATTGTCCTAATAGTCCGATTCCATATATAATGGAATAAAGGCAGCTGTTGATATAGTGAGAAAAATAGTTGGCTGATTTTTATATGATAAGGTGAGAACATGAAAAAGACAGAGAAATAGCCTCCTAAAAGAAGAATTCATTTAATCTTTTAGGAGGGTAAACAATGAATTTTAATAAGATTGATATGGAAAATTGGGAACGTAAGCAACATTTTGAGCATTATTTAAGGAATGTAAAATGCGGCTTTAGTATCACATCCAATATAGATATTACAGCGTTAGTGCCAGCGGTCAAAGCAAAATCATTAAAGCTTTACCCCGTATTTCTTTATATGATATCCAGTGTAGTCAACACACATCAGGAATTCAGGGTATGTTTCAATGAGGATAAGGAATTGGGATATTGGGATAGGATGAATCCTTCTTATACGATATTTCATAAGAATACAAATACTTTTTCGAGTCTTTGGACGGAATATATGGATGATTTTAGTGAGTTTTATCATAATATTCAGGTTGATATGGAGAAGTACTCGAATAGTAAGGACCTTTTTCCGAAACCTGATTGTCCACCTAATTGCTTCCCAGTTTCCTGTATTCCGTGGATGAGCTTTACTGGTTTTAACCTAAATTTATTTGACGATACCGAGTTTCTTTTGCCTATTATTACAATAGGTAAGTACTTTGAACAAGGTGATAGCTTACAATTGCCAGTATGTTTACAAGTTCATCATGCTATAGCAGATGGTTATCATGCATCGCAATTTATGAATGATTTGCAACAGTTTGCTGCAGCGTCTGAGAACTGGATGATCATAAACGACTAGTAGTTTGATAAACTATTTTAAGATAAAGTATAAAAGTAGTCAGCAAACTATCTTATTGTATGGGAATCCGGAAATAATTAAAACCCGCGAATTTCGCGGGTTTTTTACTATACATTTTTTGTGAGGGTTCAGATTGCTTCATCAAGTTACATTTCAATTTTCATCAAAAGTACGAAGGAACTTAATTACCGCGTTGGCGATTACTTTTTTGCCAGAGATATCAGGATGTAACCCATCTTGAGAATACCTGACAGGCAAAATGCCGTTATTGTCGCTTAACAAAGGATTGATATCAATTACATATTGCTGTTTTTTTAGGAATGCATTTACGATGTTAGTTTGATCTTGCCAGTCATCAACAGATGGCTTATGAAAGACTTGTTCAATTCTGGCCGGATTGATGGGGGGGATGGTTAAGAAAATGGGAGTTATGTCATTTTTCTCACATTTCTTTATTAGCTTTTGGAATTGGTCAATGACATCCTCTGCTTTCGTTCCGCCTCTTATACCGTTAGCGCTCGCGAGGATCAACAGATATTTGGGATGGAAGGGCAAAACGTCATTGTTGAAACGATTGACTAGCAGTTCCACACTGTCACCGCTTCTTCCCAAGTTTTTCATTTCATAAGGTAGGTAGGAGGAGTAATCAAATCTAATATCTGAAGGCGGGTTGGATACAGCTCCGCCGCCATGGGTAATGCTGTCGCCCAAAACGGCCCATGTGTAATGTTTTAAAGTAACATGAAAAGGAATGGCATCCGAATAAGTACCTATAGGTTGATCGTCACTATTTAGCGCCAGTACTCTCCAGTAATAGGTACCTTCTTCTACGTAGGCATGTTGGTCATAACAATCAGCCCCTCCATCTACGTCGTAACTACGCACTCGGTTTTTTGAGGGGGTGATTCCATTGGGGTTTTCTGGAGCTTCTTTCGTAATCTCAATAGTATAATGGGTAGCTCCGAGTACTGGAATCCAAGAATAGGTCGGGTAAAGCGGTACGGGCCGATTCGTATTAAAAAGAGCTGTGGGCTGCGGTTTTGTCGGATTTAATTGACCGCTAGATAGTGGCATAGGTTTAGAAAAAGGCCCAATAGGCTTTCGGTCTAAATCTAAGGGTCTAATTCGATAGTAAGTTTTATCAAGATCAATCTGTGCAAGAGCAGGCTCATTTAAATCTAGTTCAACACCTGGCGTAAAAATAGCTGTTGTATGGTAGAGGATATTTTCTTTTGGTACGGATTCATTTGCTTGAGAAGGTTTTGACAGGATCTCCAGTTCATACATCACAACATCTTCCCCATTATTCCAGGCAAGATAAAGCTTATTGGTTTGAAGCGTGGGGGTACTTGCGGGTCGGGAGAAATTAGAGGCTGAGGCATAACCGCATAGTAAGGCAATAATAATAAGCAAGATGGCAAATTTAATTACTTTCATAGGGACTCCAATCTAAAATAACGAGCATGTAGCAACCCGCCAAAGCGGAATGTTCATTGTATTCTTAGTTATATTATAGCAATTTCAAGGAGCAATTTGGCAAAAATTGCAGAACTTGATGTAAAAAACGCCAGCCGTGGTTACGGTGGCGTTTTTGTGTTGGTTATTCATCTTTCTCAATTTTAAAAGAATTCACATGGCGATCCAGTGATAAGGCAATATCGTCAAGGCTTGAGGCTGAGGATGAAATATTCTTTAGCAAAAGTTTCAGTTTTTCCACTTCGACTTCTAAATGAGATATTTGATTCATCGGGTGAATTGCTGCTTCCGGTGTTTTCTGGTAGTCACTCGGAGAAACTATGGGGTTTGCTTGGCACAGGGTTGATATTTTCTTTAGAAGATGTAAGGCTTCTTCGGTTTTGTCTAATTGCTTATTCAGCATGATTTGTTCAAGCAGATGATTTAATTGGTGAACGGTTTCTTGGAACTCAGTATGTAAGGCTTTGTTGGAAGCAAAGGCGTAGCTTTGTAATAAAGGGATAGAATCCCCTTGTAAATCCTTCACGCCCTTTTCAATTCCCTGTAAGGCGTCTTTGGATTCGGTGATGTCAATGAGTAAGCGTTGTGAGGCTTCTTTGAGTTTGGTGGAATTCGAAAGGATTCTTCCGATGAGTAGTGAGATATTGTTAAGCATGACATTGAAAGCATTGCCTAGCACGCTAAATTCATCATCAGAGAAATGCTTCAGTCTTACCGTTAGATTCCCGCTTTGGCACTGTCGCATTACTATCATCAGTTCATTAATTGGTTTAAAAAAAGTATTGGATAATAGTAAAGCAATTGAGGAGGAGATAGCGACAACGACCAGTATAGCCAGAATCAGCATTTTAGATAATTGATGGGTCGTATTAAATATTTCAGATTCATAACTTCCCGTGACGATATACCAGTTCCAAGGCTCATAGTACATAAAATAAGCAATCTTGGTTCGACCATTAAAATCATAAGTAACGGAGCCATTTTTCTTCTGAATGATTTCTTTCACCCAAGGATACTCTAAAGCATTTTTGCCTTGTAAAGTAGGATGGATAATCATCATTCCTGATGGGTCAAGAATAAAAGCATAGCCAGTTTCACCCACTACAATATTTTTTATTGCAGCAATCATTTCGTACTCCTGTTCGCGACGTCCGAGGACGAAAGCGCCAATGAGTTTCCCACTACTATCCCAGATTGGCTGATAAATGGTAGCATGCATAATTCCTTCGACGCTGGCTCTGCCCAGATATTGCTGGCCGTTTATTAGCCTTTCGTAAACATTACCTGAATCAATATATGTTCCAGAAATTCTAGAACCGTCTGGCTGTCTGACATTTGTACTGACTCTGATAAATTTGTTATTATGTAATTGAAAGATCGTAGCTGGTAGTTTTTCCTTTCCGATTAAACTATCAACTAAAGTAGAATCGTCGGTTATTTTTTGATTCCCAATATACCAAGTGGGCAGACGATAACCACCGATATCCACCATATTATCATAATCAAAACGACTATTTCCTAAAGAATTTAGCCTTTCTACAAAAGATGCGTCGGCGCTCTCTAACCAACGTGACAATACCTTTTGCTGCGTATCAACCATATTATAAATACCTGTATTAATATTGGTGATCGTTTCTTCATTCTGTTTTGCAATCTTTTGAGAGATCAGGTAATAACTGAATCCACCTATGACGATCATTGGAATTACGGCGGCAAGAATGAACCAAATAAATAAACGTGATTTAATGCTCGATTTAATGCTTGGCTTCATAGGGGAACCTCCCTTTTACAAACAGGTAATAAATATGCTAACATTATACTATCTTGTTACTTATTGTACAATTTGATAAAATCAAAGTATACTAATTTTTTTGAAATATCGTAATTTTATAAAAATAATTTAGATAAAGATCAACTATGGAACTTAGTGGAATTCCCTACTTATAAGTGCGAATGAAATGGTAAGTTAAGGAGGAGGATGTCCTTGAAGATAAGGCAAATTATGGATCATTTTTTTACGATATGTTCCTCCTCTGACACTATTTCAGCAATTGCCGAAAGAATGACAATCTCTAAAGTCTCTTTTGTTATAGTTGTTGATCATAGAAATATGTATAAAGGTGTTATTAGGGCTTCCTCATTATTGGTTAGCAATTGGCAAGAGCATTCATTAGGGGATTTTTTACAGGAAATTCCGCCCCTGGTGGAAAGTGATCATATAACTTCGCTGAAGAAGGTTGTCTTAGACATTGTACCGGTAATCAATGAGGAACGGAATGTTGTGGGGGTTATCAGTTTTAGAAGCTTGGTGGATTATCTACCTGAAGTGATGGCTGGCTGCGAGGAGCGAAATCTGAGTATTGTCAGAAAGGATAAGCAGCATAAATCCAAGTATACGATTGACGACATTATTGGCAAAAGTCATACTATATTGTCACTTAAGGAACGGATTATAGCGGCTGCGAAGACAAAGTCAAATGTTCTCATCTTAGGCGAGACAGGCACAGGAAAAGAGTTGGTGGCTCACGCCATACATAGGCTGAATAGCAGAAGGCACCAAGCCTTTGTTCGAGTAAATTGTGCTGCTATTCCCGACAACCTGCTTGAGTCAGAGTTGTTTGGTTATGAGCAGGGGGCGTTTACCGGTGCTGGTAAAGGCGGCCACCCAGGAAAATTCCAAATGGCTGATGGGGGAACCATTTTTTTGGATGAAATCGGCGATATGCCTCTATCGCTACAATCGAAGATACTGCGGGTTTTACAAGAACGGGAAATTGAAAAGGTTGGTGGCCATTTTCCAGTTCCCATTGATGTTCGAGTGATTGCCGCTACTCATCATGATTTGCACCAGTTGATCAAGGAAGACAAATTCCGTCAGGATTTATTCTTTAGGTTGCATGTTATACCTATTCATATGCCGGCGCTAAGAACACATCCCGAGGATATTCCTTTATTAGTAGAGCTGTTTTTAGAGAAAACCGCAGATGAATTAGGGATTGAAAAACCAAAAGTAGAACATGATTTTATGAAGGCGCTATTTGAGTACCACTGGCCTGGAAACGTGCGAGAATTGGCCAATATAATAGAGGCAGCTGTATCTTTGTCAGCGAATGGAATTATCACTTGTGAGTATATACCGGATTATATCTATGCCGCTAGAATTCCCAATACCGGAGAGGCTTTGCGAGCCCAGGCGGATGAGGCGGAACGGGACGCCATTTTGAAAGCGAGCAAGACTTACAAGGGTGATAAGCTAAAGATTGCGGAAGCTCTGGGAATTTCACGTAGCAGTCTCTACAATAAAATGAAAAAATTTAATATCGATATTTGACGGGATAAACCGTAAAGTGTTAGTTGCTGTGCCAGGTAAGAAGTGGTATAGCCAGTATAGGTGATTGAGGGTTACTTAACCTCAATCACCTTTTAAATTTATGTACAGAGTAAATAAACCATAGGAGCATTGAAATTATAACAAGCTGAAAATCCAAGAAGTTGGACGAATTTTCAGAAAAGTAAATGCTTTGTGGGAATGGGCCGCGATAAAGCAAGGGTTCTTGCTTGGCACAAGAATTGCAATAGTATGATATTGGCAAATAAAATATGAAAAGAGGGTGGCGTATGACAGAGTATTTAGTCAAAAGGCGTTTTGAGAGTCCTCTTACCACAGGTGTCGTATTAACAGTTATTTGTTTTATAGTAGCACTGATTTATTGGCCCATTTGGGGATTAATTGTCAAATCAATAGCGATTAGTTTAGCTGGTCCGGGTCTAGCAGCCGTTGATGCTAAGGTGGCTGCAAAGTATATTGGCGTTTTAGGCGAAGGGACCTTTTTTTGGATGGCTATTAATGCTTGGATTTGGCAGACATTACTCTTTGGTAATTATGGCAAGTATCATGTAACTGAATTGCAACCCAAGGCTGGTATTCGGTATAGCTTGATTGGGCTGCTCACAGGGATTGTTGGATTTTTTATCTTAATTGGGTTTATCGGCATATGGTGGAAACCTTTCAGTCTGGGAATTTTATTCATGCCTAAGACCGCGGCAGAAGTTCAACTAGCAATCGAAGGCTGGGAAGTTGGTAATTTTTATTGCTTAGCCGTTATTATTACGCAAATTAGTTATGTCGCGCTCTTTCAAAAGTGGCCGTTTGCTGGCAAAGCTGCTGCGCCGATCGATAGTGTTGGGGCAATGGCGATCAGTACTGTTCTCGCATTAATCGTTTGGTTCGCCATGTTTTTCCCCAGCTTGATGAGTGGTTTATCCTTGGGCGGACATGGAATTGTTGATAAGCCATTTGGGTCGTGGGCTGCATTTTTAGCTTTCTGCCAGGCCTTTATCTTCTTCTTTTTAATCCCTGCCGAGGGGGGCGAGCGTTACCCACAGAAATTGTTTGCAAAAACCCAACCTTATGCTGGTTTGGTGGGGCTAGCCATCGCCTTGGCGGCAGCACTGATTGTTCCGCCGATCTTGCGTGCGATAGTAGAACCGTTGAATCTCGTGCCTGGAGTACCAGCTGATTTAGTGGTTGCTTCACTAGAATTATCGACAATCTGTTTCCAATTGACCTGGCATCACTTGTTTGATGATTATCCCAGCGCCGAAATCGTTTCTAACGATTTAAATAGGGCACTGATTCGTTTTGGCATTTGGCTAGGCGGCGGGATGATTTTTGGTCTGCTCTGGTTGCAAACGTTCAAGCTTTTATCTTATGGCGGTAATGACCTGGGACTTGGCTATCCGGTGATGGGCCTTCTTGCTGGTCAATTTGCCTTGTTGATGGTGATTTTGTATTGTAATACCTTCTTCGACAAATGGCCATTAGTTTATAAAGTACCTGTTAAAGTTTCAAATAAAAAAGTCTAGTTTAATTTCTGATTCAAGATGACTTCTAAAGCAGAAGCAAGCTAGAAGAAGCTAGGCAAGCTTATCAAAGCTTTAAGGTGATAATCATAGAAGGGGGAAAATATATGAACAAAGTTATGAATTTAGACGAAGTTATAGAAAAAGTTTGTGATGGGGCTACCATTATGATTGGCGGGTTTCTTGGTATTGGATCACCGTTAAAGTGTATTGAAAAATTGGTCGAGAAAAAAGTAAAAGATTTAACGGTTATTGCTGTAGTGTGTTCATATCCTGGCGGTGATTTTGATTTGGCGCCGCTATTCAAAAATAAGCAGGTTAAAAAATTTATTACTGCTCATGCAGGTACTTGTCCAGAAGCCTTGGAGGTCTTTAAAAATGGCGAGCTTGAAATAGAATATTACCCAATGGGTTCATTTATTGAAAAAATTAGAGCAGGCGGTTCTGGTCTTGGCGGTGTGCTAACGCCAACTGGCAATGGCACTTTAGTAGCAGAAGGGAAAGAGAAGCTCACAATCAACGGCAAAGAGTATCTGCTAGAATTGCCGCTTACAGCCGACTTTGCTTTTATTAAGGGATATCGTGCTGACAAACTAGGGAATGTCCAATATCGCGGCGTATCACTTAACAGCAATCCAGTAATGGCAACGGCTGCAACTTTTACTGTTGCTGAAGTAAACGAGATCGTAGAAGTTGGTGGAATTAACCCAGAACTTGTGGGTACTCCCGGGATATTTGTAAAGGCGGTCATCCAAGGGGACTCCTTACAGGAACAGCAGGATGTTCTTAAAGAATTATGGGTGCGGACTGGTCGACTGGCTTAACAGAAAGATTGACGAAATTGGGTAGGGAGGGTATATAAGATGGATTTTAGAGAAATGATCGCCCGCCGGGCCGCTTTAGAGCTTAATGATGGTGAAGTGGTAAATCTCGGTTTTGGTATGCCTACGGCGGCAGCTAATTATATTCCAGATGGTGTCAATGTAATTTTACAGTCGGAGAATGGGTGCCTGATGTTTGGACCGACTCCCAAGCTGGGAGCGCAAGATGCTGACGTGGCTAATGCTGGCGGGCAACCGATTACGTTACTGCCAGGCGCGTGCATCTTTGATCTGTCAACATCTTTTTCGATTATCAGAGGGGGGCATGTGGATTCCACGATTCTTGGCGCATTAGAAGTAGATCAGGAAGGGAGTATCGCGAACTGGGCGATGCCAATTGCTCCCGGTAAATATTCTCCTGGTATGGGAGGGGCCATGGATCTCGTTGTTGGGGCTCGTAAAGTGGTTGCTACGTTGCAACATAATGACAAAAAGGGAAATTCTAAAATCTTAAAAAAATGTCTCCTTCCCTTGACGGGTAAAGGCGTAGTCGATGTTATCATAACCGACAAAGCCGTATTTAGCGTGACTCCGCAAGGATTGATACTGAAGGAAGTGGCGCCAGGTTTCTCGGTGGAAGATATCATACAGATGACTGAGGCTCAGTTCACAGTTGCGGATGATCTGTGTGAGTATCGATTATATCCAGGCAGTGCTAAGCTGATCGAGCGGTAACAGTAGAAACAGGGAAATCGAAGCAAAAAGATGTCTTAAGCGCTCGTCAGATACTTGACGGGCGCTTCTACTGCAATGGCTGGGAGATAATAATTGCGACACTTAAAAAGTTTCCAATAGAATACGATGTATAGTATGTGAAAGTAATTTTATCAAGAAAGAGGGGGGCTCTATGCCGATAAGAATGTTAAGTCCATTTTCGCTGACGAATGTAAGCACGCAACTTTCGCCGCAAATCGAAACAAGCATCCAGCTAGATCCTGAAGCTGTAAAAGAGATGATGGCCAAAACTGCTGAAAATCCACTACCATCAGTTGTGATAAGTCAGGACCAATACAACTCAATCGCACAAAAGTGCGTTTCATCTGAGATGCAGAATGATGACTTTGCTTTTTCGGTTTCTGACTGGACTTCACCCCAAGATGCGCAAAACTGGCAGGACTATTTCAAAAAAACGGCACTGACATCGCAAAGCATTCGGCAGGATTTGGCAGCGACTAATCCTGATAGTATTGACGGTAATGTATATTACCAGGACTTTAATGGGCCGCGAATTACCTCTGTTACTGACAATGGTACAGACTATCTTAATAATCTTATAGTCAAGACAAGTTTCTACAAGAGTGAGCTGCAAAGCAATTTCCAAGGTGATGATCTGCAAGCACGGGTAAACAGCTTGGATGATTACGTTAATAATCTTGTCGGGAATTTTGCTCAGAAAACAGCCGATAAAATTTATAATAAGCTACAAACCACCAACCCCACGAGTAGCCTCACTAACGACAAAATAAAAACAGACATTCTAAATATTTTCCAAGATAATTCGCGGCAAATGCAAGAAATTATAAGTAAGAATCCGGACAAATGGCAAACGGTTTTAAATACAGGGGGCGATTATTTAAATTATTTTAGAAGCAAGTTGGAAACAGCTACAACAACTACCCCTACTACAAACACAGCCGAGAGTAACACCGGCGATGCATTAAATTATTCTGGTCTAAAGAATTTGATTCAAACTACAGCAGGTATAGCCGCCCCTCAAGAAGTTAGTTCAATAAACTTAACTACCAATAACCTTGATGGCATTATCTCTAAAGACATAGATTCTATTATAAGAAAAACGTATCTTTCCAATTACTCCGAAAATCAGCCGTATATACTTTATATAACTGCATGATAAGTTACTTATCTTTGTGGATGAAATGGTTATTTTTTTAACTTCTATTGACAAGCTTAGAGGCTCCTTCCGAGTTATTGAGTAATTGGGAAGGGGCTTTTAATTTCAATACAGGGAGGTTTTGCCTACTGAGGTTTACTTTGGGGCGGTTTTACGATATATTGGGTGATATAATGCAGCTACAGGGAGACGTTATGTTACCAAGAAAAAGTAACAGATCGGGAATTACTGTTGAAATTATTGAAACAAGAAAACCGTGGTGGCAAGAGATTACTATTTCGCAGTGGAAGGCTTTGGCTGCGGCTTTTTTTGGCTATACGCTTGATTCATTTGATGTGATGGTATATGCATTTGCTCTGACTACGATTGTGCAGGAAATGCAGCTGACTACGATTAGTGCTGGCTTTTTGGCGTCGCTTACTTTATTTGCCTCGTCCTTTGGTGGTGTTCTGTTTGGTATTGTGTCAGACCGCTTTGGCCGGAAAAAGGGGATTATGCTGACTATCTCTATATTTGCTGTGTTTTCCTTTTTGAGTGGTATTTCACAAAATGTTATACAGTTGGCTTTAGCCAGAACTTGTTTGGGGATTGGTATGGGCGGTCAATGGACTGCAGGCGTTCTTCTACTGGCAGAAACATGGCCTCCCAGGCATCGGGCGAAAGCGATGGGACTGATGCAAAGTGGCTGGGCATTAGGCTATGTACTGGCTGCCTTGGCGACAATTATGCTGTTGCCGTCTTATGGCTGGCGTGCTTTATTTATGATTGGTCTGCTGCCGGCGACTTGTATTTTATGGCTTGTCTATTACATTGATGAAACAGTACACTGGAAGAAGGCACAGGCGCAAAGCAAAGAAAGTCGTATGGACTTTTTCCAGATTTTCCGGCCTGCTTTACGGCGGTATACGGTTGTGATTACGTTGATTAGCACCTTGCTGATGCTGGGGTACTGGGGACTGTTTTCCTGGCTGCCAAGCTATCTGAGTATGCCTGTGGAAAAAGGCGGGGCAGGACTCAGTATTGTTCGATCATCACAGTTTATGATCCCTGTGATGATTGGTGCCTGGCTTGGCTATGTGACGTATGGTTTTTTTGCGGATCGTATGGGACGACGACCGGTTTTCTCTTTCTATCTTATGATTGCTGCTTGTCTCGTTTATTTTTACGGAACTTCACGCGATCCGGAAATGCTCTTTCTTTTAGGGCCATTTGTCGGTTTTTTCGGTTCTGGCGCTTTTAGTGGTTTTGGTGCATTCGCCTCCGAGATTTTTCCTACTCAGGCTCGGGGATTTGGAACCGGATTTACGTATAATATGGGACGGATATTCAGTGCAGGAGCGCCTCTGTTTATTGGTTATCTGGCTTTGTTTTACGGGCTTGGCTCAGCTCTTTTGTTTACCGGAGCCGCTTACTTCTTAGCTGCCGCAGCGATTTTTCTGCTTCCGGAAACGAAGGGACGTGAATTAGAATAAGCTTTTACAAAAAAAGAACTCCTGACATGTTGTCAGGAGTTTATTTTTGTTTTTTCTTAATGACAAGCTGAATGATTGCCTTAATATCAGCTCGTGCTTCTTCGCTGAGCGGTTGTCCATCAACAGTTAACTCTTGTTGATCAAGAATATCGATGAGATCAGGAATATGAGGCGTGTTTAAACAGAAAAAATCAATCAAAGCATTCTGGAGTTTTGTTGTTAAATTGGTCCGCTCGTTTCGCTCAATCATACTCAAATAGGCGCCAGAAAGACGCACGTTATAGCGATTGCGGATCAGCTCAGCAGCTTCATCTAAAGTTATATGTGTATGGAGTCTTGCTGTACGGACTTGTTCACCAAGATTCATAATCATCACCACGTTATTAGTTTTTTATTCGTATGCCTATTGACAATGGATTTAACTAGCAGTTAAAATAAAACTACCTGTAAAAATGTCACATTTCAAATAATAGGATATTACTAAAAATATATCATATTTCATCTTCGATGGCTAGAAGTGAAAAGCAGCTCCTTAACACAGATCAAAGAAGTGTTTTCTTTTTTTATTTGAAAAATTTACTGACAGTTAATATTTGAATGACTGAGTAATCAATGAAATCAATTATGAGGAGCTCTATGTGAAAAATATAAACTATCAGTTAATATAGGTAAAATCAGCAAAAATAATGAGGAGGTTTGGAATGGAAGCTGTAAAGCAAGGTGTTGAAGCGGAACTGGATAGGGAAAGAAAGGAGGAAGACGTGGCGCAATCCTGGTGGCGAGGCGTTACAAAGAAAGAATGGAATGCCCTAATTGCTGGCTTCTTCGGGTATGCACTAGATGCATTTGATGTCATGGTATATGCATTTGCCCTTACAACACTGCTGGGCGAGTGGGGACTTAGTGCCGTGGAGGCAGGTTTTCTTGCCACAGTTACTTTGTTTTCCTCGGCAGTAGGTGGTATTGGTGCAGGACTGTTCTCTGATAAGCTGGGGCGGAAAAAAGCCATTATGACAACAATTCTTTTGTTTTCTATTTTTACAGGACTGAGTGGTTTGGCGCAAAATCTGGTGCAGCTGGCAATTGCCAGAACGATTTTAGGTCTTGGCATGGGAGGACAATGGACTGCCGGTGTTCTTTTGATTTCAGAGACATGGTCAACTAAAAATCGTGCAAAAGCAATTGGCATTATGCAAAGTGGTTGGGCATTTGGCTACGTTATGGCTGCGATTGCTTCCATGGTTATTCTTCCTGTCTGGGGTTGGAGAACATTATTTATGATTGGAATTATCCCAGGAGCACTGCTTTTGGTCTGGCTTGCAGTTGCTGTAGAGGAAACTGATATGTGGAAATCGATGAAGCAGGGAGAAACTGCACAAAGGGTCAGTGTATGGCAGATCTTTAGTCCGCAGCTCATTCGTTATACGCTAGTGATTACGCTTTCGAGTACTTTTATGATGTTTGCTTACTGGGGGCTATTTACCTGGCTGCCCGGTTATTTGAGCACTCCTGTTGAAAAAGGCGGTGCAGGACTCAGTATTCTTAAGTCTTCCGGGTTTATGATTCCGACGATGCTGGGGGCTTGGATCGGCTATGTTACATATGGTTTTTTTGCTGATAAGTTTGGTCGTCGACCTGTATTTGCTATTTATTTAATGATTGCGGCTGTTTTAGTTTATTTCTATGGTTCGGTACGCAATGTCACTACCCTGATGATCTTAGGGCCGCTTGTAGGGATCTTTGGCTCCGGCTCTTTCAGCGGATTTGGTGCGATTTGCTCAGAGTCTTTTCCCACAGCGGTTCGTGGTGTAGGAACTGGCTTTACTTATAATGTTGGGCGAATGATTAGTGCTGTATCGCCAATGGTGATTGGTTATTTTGCCGGTCTGTACGGAATGGGATCTGCACTAGGGCTTACTTCCTTTGCTTATTTTTTGGCCGGAGTCAGTATTTTTCTGATTCCTGAATCCAAAGGAAAAAGTTTGGAATAAGAAAGTGGTCAGCTAAGATTTTTCTTTACACCAGCAAACTCCTTGTGTCATATATAACGAAATTGCACAGGATATAAAGCAGCTCATATTCATTGCCAATAATCAGCAATAAGCTTGGTGCTAGGTAAATATGAAAATATGGAAAATAAAGAAACCCTAGTATATGATATTAGTATTGTAATCTTTATAATGTAAGGAGCGGACTATGAAAACAATTGGTTTAATAGGTGGTATGAGTTCCATAATATTATTTACAATGAATTATGCAGCTGTTGAATATGCACTAAAATAGCTTTATTTATTGGGGTTGAAACAAAACGAACGGGTCTGCATCAGTGCTGATACAGGTCCGTTCGTTTTGTAAATAGGGAGTGCGCGTACCGATGAATATCAAGCTGATAATAATGAGTCTTGTGTTTTTTTGTGTTTTTGATAAACTAGTTAATGATTAATAGGTTCTTTATTGAAGAAAAACTGTTCTTAAGCGAATACATAAGAAAAGAAGTATGCTGATGAGATCGATAACATGATAGCGTTTAATAATGAAAATGAGTGTAGCTATGCTGTAATCATCTCAATCAAAACGAATCATGGCAAAGAGGGGTGTGAGATTACGAATGAAATTGAAAGCAAAAATAGTAACAGGACTTTTTTTATTAATTACATTGCCCTGTCTGACTTTAGGAATCCTTTCATATCGACAAACTGCGGATTCTTTAAAGGTTAAGAGCGAAGAACAGACCGTAAGTATAGCGGAAAAAATGGGCTTGGTGCTAGAGGCAAATATGGAAAGTGCAGATATTTTAGCATATACAGCAGCGATGGATGGTGTTTTTCGCGAGTCGGTATTGTCCGGTAATGGTGAAATGGCCAGAACGACACTGCAAAATTTACAACAACAGAATCAAGAATTATTAGATGGAATATTCATTGTCGACGCCAAGGGAACCATTATTATGTCAAGTCAGGATGGTTCGGCAGGCTATTCTGTAAAAGAACGTGATTATTTTAAACAAGCTATGGCAGGCCAAAAAGTTACCAGTGAAGTATTGGTATCAAAAACGAATCATAAATCGATTATTCTTATTACCCAGCCTATTAAGGACAATGGGAAAATCGTCGGTGTATTGGCGGCTAGTGTCAATTTTGACTATCTTGTCCGCCAGGCAGATAGTTTAAAAATTGGCGAAACGGGCTATGCTTATTTGCTCAATAACAAGGGGCAGTTTGTGTCTCATCCCAATAAGGATCTTATTTTAAAGGAGTCCTTGCTTGAAAGTAAAGATCAAGGGACAGTGGAACTGGCTAAAGCGATGACTGCTGGAAAAAGCGGGCAGGGATTTTATGTAGATCAAGGTCAAGCAATGTTGGCTGCATATGTGCCTGTTAAGCAATTTTCATTGGCTGTGACACTTCCTGTTAAAGAGTATATGAAAACGGCTGATCGAATTTTGTATAATACGGTAGCGATACTAGTTATAGCCTTGGCGTTGGCTTTAGCGATCGCGTATATACAGGCTAATTCCCTTGTCAAACCAATTGAACATTTGCGCAGCTTAATGCGCAAAGTGGAGCAGGGGGATTTGACCCAAGGAGTTACAAGTACCAGAAAAGATGAAATTGGTGATTTATTTCGCTCCTTTGACGCTATGCTGCGAGGGCAGGCGGGCATCGTAAAAAACGTGAGAAGCAGTAGTGACCACTTATTTGCTAGTTCGTCACAAATGGCGGCTTCTATCGAACAGGTCGTAGCAGCAGGGAATGATATTACGGAAAATACGCAGGATGTAGCAGAAGATGCTAGGGTTGGCAATGAAGATTTGCAAAAAACCAGACAGATACTGGCGGAATTAGCGCAACTCATCGGGGATGCGAAAATAAAGGTTGATACGGCGGTAGAAAAGTCGCATGCTACAAGCTTAGCCGGTGAAGCGGGGCGCCGTAAAGTTAGCGAAACTGTGAGCTGTATGCAAGATATTAAAGCTGAAACACAAAGTACAGGGAAAGCTATTGAAGAACTGAATCAGTATGCTCAGCAGGCTGGACAGATTATTGAAATGATTACGGCTCTAGCTAAGCAGACTAATTTGCTTGCTCTAAATGCTAGTATTGAAGCGGCGCGAGCCGGTGAACACGGCAAGGGGTTTAGCGTTGTGGCCGAGGAGGTGCGCAAATTAGCGGAGCAATCCGATAGCGGAGCGCGTGATATTAGTGCATTGATCTATAAAATTACGGAAAACACCAGTAAGGTTGTGGAAGCAATCGATAAAAATGCTCATCAGGTTGCCAAGGGAGTTTTGGCAGCACAGAGCACAGATGATTCCTTGGCACAGATTGATCAGGCTGTAGCGGATACGGTTTTGGCAATTGCAGAGATTAATCAACTCGCCGATCAGGAATTGGCTAATTCAGAAGAGATCGTAGGTCAAATTGAAAAAGTAGCTGCTGTCATGGAAAAGGTAGTAGCGAGTTCGCAGCAGGTGGCTGCAGCCATGGAAGAACAAGCTGCAGGCATGCAGACACTGGCTGCCGGTGCAGAAGGAAATAAAGAGATGGCAGGAAATTTGCAAGCGCTGACTTCTCGGTTTGACGTATAATGCTAGAGTTTCATACCTATCCGTTATTAAAGTTTGAGGAAAATATAATTTTATATCATATTGATAGCCAAATTGTACAAGATATAAATCGCGTTTTTGACTGATATCTGAGAGGAGTCTCGTCGCTTTTTATGCATCATTTGTAGTGAAAAAGACAAGAACGTCTGCCAAATTAACAAAAATTTGGCAGGCGTTCTTGTCTTTTGGGGGATTTCCTCCATGTCCCCACTTTGCTATTTCCTTCGGCCGTTACTGTTGCGGCGTATATGCTGAGTTAATCGTATTTTGTATCATTTGGATGGTAATTCCTTCTGTCCATTTATCAAAATAGCATGGATAGTAGGTTCCGCAGCTCTTGCATTCTATATATTGCTTACCATCCTTTTGTTCTCGCCTATCATACATATAGGGAAGAAGCTCTTGGGTATTATTAACTCCCGGGGCATTTGCATCTATTCTATAAGAATATTCATAGGTAGCTTGGTATTTTAACATCAATTTATCGGAGTTGCAAACTGGACATACAACTCGATTATTATGATGCATATTCGTTCACCTCTATTGTAATGTGCTGATATAATTTTGGCTTCGTGAGGAACTAACGTCATAAGAACTAGAGTTATTCAGTGATATTATGTCCATAAGATAATAGACTAATGCTGACATAAAACTTTTGGGAAAATATCATTGAAATGAAAAAGATACCATCACGGCATCTGTGTTCGACAATTTTCCCGATTGGTTTACTATGCTTGTTAAATTTATGTAAATGAGTAAAAAATTATATTGAAAAATGTTGACAAGCAGTTAGGCGAACTTATAAAATGAAATAAAAAAGCGAGTGATCACTCGCTCGGGTGGTAGAGTTATGAACAGTTTTTTACATCGAAAAGAGAGAGTTATCCTTTCGGCAATCGAAATCATTGATGAGTTGGGCATCCAGGGCTTATCAACGCGTGCGATTGCAACACGACAGGGGATTTCGGAGGGAACGCTTTTTCGGCATTTCAAGTCAAAGAACGAGATTATTCTGGCAGTCCTGGACCATTTCTCTCAATATGACGCTGATATTTTTCAATCGGTCAGGTTGAAGGGGTTGCGGACGAAAGAAGCTATCACTTTTTTGATTGATTCTTATGCTATTTACTATGAAAACTATCCAGCCATTACCGCTTTGACACAAATTTACGGCGTACTATCATCAGAGCCTGAATTTGAAGATAAGGTACATAACATTCTGTTCAGTCGCCAGAACTTTCTCACGGAAGTTATTGAGAGGGGACAAAAGCTGGGAGAAATAAAAGAAGACCTAGACAGTGCAATACTAGCTGATATTATTTGGGGCGCTTTCAGTAGTATCTGTTTATCCTGGCGGATGAACGATCGTAATTTTTCTCTAAGAGAAAAGATCCTTACCGCCCTGGATATGCTGCTTGAAGCATTTTGTTTATAAAAAACATAGCTGGAGGAAGAAGATGAAAAGAGTATTAGTAGTTGATGATATGGTTTTTATGCGGTTAGCCCTGAAGGGAATGCTTGAGAAACATGATTATGAGGTAGTAGGAGAAGCGGAGGATGGTGCCCAAGCGATAGAAAAATACAAGAGTTTAAAGCCTGATATCGTGACAATGGATATTACCATGCCTGTAAAGACTGGAATCGAAGCGCTGAAAGAGATTATGGCCTTGGATCCTCAGGCTAAGGTTGTTATGGTTTCGGCTATGGGGCAGGAACGTTTCGTCAAAGAGTCCATTATGAACGGTGCCAAATATTTCGTGGTGAAGCCATTTAAAGAACCGCAGGTGCTAGAAACGCTTAACAAGGTCGCGGCGTTGTAATAGAGTACAGTGAAGGGGGAGATGGGCGATGTCGGATCAGAATACTTTGGAGCCAATGCTTGATCTATATCTGTTTGAAACAGCGCAGCTGCTAGAACAGTTGGAACAAACGGTAATTGGCAGTGAAGAGTCGGGCTGCTATGGCGCAACAGAGATTAATGAAATATTCCGGGTGATGCATTCCATTAAAGGCGCGTCGGCTATGATGCTGTTTGATAACATGGCGACTCTCGCCCATTCTCTTGAAGATGTGTTTTTCTATCTTCGCGAGGCGAAACCGGAAAAGGTAGATTGTTCACAATTGTCGGATCTTATTCTCAGTGGCGCTGATTTTATTAAGAACGAGCTAGAGAAGATCCGAAACGTCGGTAGTTCCGATGGGGACGCGAGTTCTCTTATCAGCGCCATAAAAAGTTTTTTGGATGAGATGAAGACTGCTAATCTCGATTCTACAAAAGCCAAAGCCGAATCGTCTCCAGCCGGGATTAAGACTGAGGCTCCTGTAAGCAAGCAGCAGTATTATATCAGTCAGGACAAACCTGGCAGGGCATTCGATAAACGATTTTTTTCGGCGACGATATTCTTTGAGGATAATTGCGAGATGGAGAATATTCGGGCCTATACCATTATCCCTACGCTGAGGGAGACGGCCGAAGATATTTCTTACATACCGGACAATATTATGGAAGACGATTCTACGGCCGCGATTATCCGTAGGGATGGTTTCAAGCTATTTTTCGCCACAGAACGAACGTACGACGAAATCTATGAGCTTTTGGATAAAACGATTTTTCTTAAAAGCCTTGAACTGATCGAAATCAGTGAACCAACCCCAGGCAAGATTACGCCGGTCGCTCAGATTGTTCTGGACGAGCCTGAGGTAAAGATACCGATTCCCAAAGAAAAGAACATCGCCGAAAAACGCACTAGCGAAAAAAATGCTGGTGTAGCTGCGGCAAGCAACCAGAGCATGATCAGTGTCAATGTCGCAAAACTGGACATGCTGATGGATTTGGTGGGCGAACTAGTGATTGCAGAGGCTCTGGTCACGCAAAACCCTGATCTGAAAGGGCTTTCCCTGGATAACTTCACCAAAGCGGCGCGGCAGCTAGAGAAGATAACGAGCGAGCTACAGGATACGGTAATGTCGGTTCGAATGCTGCCGCTTACGGCAACTTTTCATAAAATGCACCGGATTGTCCGCGACATGAGCAAAAAGCTTGGCAAGGAAGTCCGGCTGAATTTAGTTGGGGAAGAAACAGAGGTCGATAAAAATATTATCGAACATGTCTCCGATCCGTTGATGCATTTAATCAGAAACTCCATTGATCATGGAATCGAGTCTGGTGAGGAGCGGGTGGCGGCAGGAAAACCGGCCGCTGGGAGTATTACGCTAGAGGCGAAGAACGACGGCAGTGACGTTGTAATCGTCATTAAGGATGACGGCAAGGGTTTGAATAAAGACAAGATATTGAAGCGCGCTAGGGAGAATGACCTCATTCACAAGCCGGAGAATGAATTGACCGACAAGGAAGTCTTTTCCTTCATTTTCTCACCAGGATTTTCCACAAAGGATAAAGTGACTGAGTTTTCTGGCCGCGGCGTGGGCATGGATGTAGTAACCAAAAATATCAACAGTATTGGCGGGGCGGTGCTGATTGACAGCTCTCCTGGCGCCGGAACGACTATCTCGCTGCGGATTCCTCTCACTCTGGCGATTATTGACGGTATGACGATAGGTGTGGGAAACGCCCGTTACACGATTCCGATCGCTGTGATAAAAGAATCGTTTAGACCCAAAGAACAGGAAATTATCATTGATCCTGACGGCAACGAAATGATAATGGTTCGCGGCGAATGCTATCCGATTCTGCGGATTAGCCGGGTTTTTAAGGTGGATCAGGCTGTCACGCGTATTTCGGAGGGCATCATTATTATGGTGGAAAATGAGAACAAAGCGACTTGCCTGTTTGCGGACGAACTGATCGGCGAGCAGCAGGTGGTTGTAAAAGCGTTGCCGACCTATATCAAAAATATTAGGCAAGTGGAAGGTTTGGCGGGATGCACTCTCCTGGGAGATGGTGGCATCAGCCTAATACTTGATATTGGCGGGTTGATGAATCGAAAATACGCCGAGTAGGCGGTAAAGCAAGTTCGCCAAGTATTTCTTAATGACAGTAAATTCGGAAAATAGTGGTATCATCTGGCACTAGCTAAAAAGGCGAGCAAGAGCGGTTAAAAGTGATGGGATGAATATGGGAGGAGTGCTTGTGTCCGAAAAAGTGGAAATGGAGTTAGAATGCGAGGAAGATACCCAGAAGGACAAATTTTTGACATTTCCTATGGGGGCAGAAGTTTATGGCTTGGAAATCAAGTTTGTTACGGAGATCATTGGACTGCAGCCTATTACTAAGGTACCGGACTTGCCGGAATACGTAAAAGGCATTATCAACCTCAGGGGAAAGATCATTCCGGTTATTGATGTACGGCTTCGGTTTAAGAAACCCGCGATGGAGTATAATGATCGGACATGCATTGTCGTAGTTGATATCAGCGGGATTGCCGTCGGCCTTATTGTCGATACTGTCGCCGAAGTATTGACAATCGGCCAGTCGGATATTGTTCCACCACCGGAATTGAATCATGGGAGTTATCAGCAACGATTTACCAAGGCGATCGGTAAGGTGGGCGGCGCAGTGATACTGATTCTGGATTGTGACAGATTGCTCGGCGATGATGCGATGCCGAACATCGACTAATCAAGATGCAGCGAAACATTGTCTTAGGTCAACTCAATGAAGTAGGAGGAGTACTAAATGTCTTGGTACAATGATCTGAATATCAGCAAAAAATTAATTCTCGGCTTCGTTCTCGTCAGCCTGATCACCGGGTTTGTGGGACTTTTTGGTATCTATAATCTACGCCATATCACTGCGGAGGACAAAGTACTTTACGAAAAATTCACGGTGCCTGTCGGGGAACTAGTGGATATGACGGAGCAGTACTGGATTGTCCGAGTGGAGTTTAGAAATATGCTGCTAGAGAAAGACCCCAGCAAGCGAGGCGCATCTGCGGCTAAGATAAAAGAAGCCATGCAGAAACTGAAAGTTTTACTGCAGAGCGTCGAACAAACCACTTATACTGACGAGGGCCGCAAGATAATCACTGCGTTCCGGGCTGCTATCGGTGAATATGAAGCTTATCTCGACAAGTTGATCGCTCTGGCTCAGGCGAACCAATTGGATGCGGCAACGCAACTCATGGAAGCTGACGGACCTAGGATTAATAAAGCGATGGATGAAGGCTTGAGTGGACTTCAGACCCTCAAGATTACACTAGCCAAGCAAAAGGCCGAAGCCAACCAGGAAACCGCTGACAAGGACACAATCGCTGTTGCCGTAATTATAGCGATCGCGATTGCTCTGGCGATATTCCTGGGACTGATGATATCGCGTATTATCAGCAGGCCGATTGGCAAGTTAGTCGAGGCGGCGGATAAGCTTGCCGTAGGCGATGTGAATGTTACTGTTACTGCCACATCAAAAGACGAAATAGGAACTCTGATGCACTCTTTTGCCAGAATGATCGAAAGCATTCACGAGCAGGCGCTTGTCGCCGAGAAGATCGCTGCTGGCGATATGACCGCTCAGGTAAAAATAAAATCGGAGAATGATCTGTTAGGAAAAAACTTACATAAATGCATTAATAATATTAATCAGATGGTTACAGATGTCAATATGCTGGCTACGGCAGCAGTGGCAGGCCAACTGGCAACCCGGGCCGACGCGGCAAAACATGGCGGTGAGTTCCGGAAAATAGTCGAGGGGATTAATTCTACCCTAGACGCTATTGTTAGGCCGCTCCAGGAAACGACGGAAGTTTTGAAGGAAATGTCAGTCGGCAATCTCCATGTCGCCGTTAAGGGCGATTATAAAGGAGATTATACCATTATCAAGGATGCTCTCAACGGCACGATCGACTCTCTTCTGGGCTATATAAGTGAAATATCACAAGTTTTGAGCGAAATGGCCAGGGGCAATATGAATGTCGATATTACCAGAGATTATCGGGGCGATTTTGTCGAAATCAAAAATGCGCTCAACCAAATTATCATCTCCCTAAATGAAATTCTGGGAAATATTAATGAAGCCTCGGAACAAGTGGCTTCGGGAGCCCAACAGATTGCTGAATCCGGCGAGGTTTTATCGCAAGGGTCTACTGAGCAAGCTAGCTCGATCGAAGAAATCACGGTTTCCATGGAGCAAGTTGCCGCCCAAACGAAAGAAAATGCGATGAACGCTAGTGAGGCCAACGAACTGGCCACTGTCGCTAAAGATAATGCGGTTCAAGGAAATCGACAAATGCAAGAAATGGTTCACGCCATGGCCGAGATCAATGAATCTTCCGCCAGTATTTCTAAAATCATCAAAGTAATAGAAGAGATTGCTTTCCAGACCAATATACTGGCGCTCAACGCTGCTGTTGAAGCCGCTAGGGCCGGTCAGCACGGCAAAGGCTTCGCCGTGGTGGCGGAGGAAGTTCGGAATCTGGCTGCTCGCAGCGCCAATGCCGCTAAGGAAACGACTGCAATGATCGAAGGCTCGATCAAAAAAGTCGATATCGGAACAACGATTGCCAATGAAACGGCTGAAGCCCTTAATGGCATCGTGGATGGGGTGGCAAAAGCGGCCACGCTGGTTGGCGATATTGCGGCAGCTTCAAACGAACAGGCTACGGCGATTGCCCAGATCAATCAGGCGATCACCCAAGTTTCCCAAGTGGTGCAGACCAATTCAGCCACGGCCGAGGAAAGCGCCTCGGCCAGCGAAGAACTGGCAAGCCAGGCTGATCTGCTGAAAAAGAATATAGCTAAGTTTACTTTAAAGCAGTCTTTCGCAAGATTTTCAGATATGGGAAATTTGAATACGGATATGTTGCGGACCATTGAAACGATGATGAGGAATAAAAAAGAAAGTCACAGGCAAGGGGAACGGATCGGTAAATACGAGCCTGAGTTGGCGGCAAAGGGGAAAATCATCCTTGACGACAGCGAATTCGGTAAGTACTAGTAGGTGGGGTCAGAACAATGAGGCTAACGTTGAAGGGAGACGAATAACGAATGAATTGGTTTCAGAATCTCAAAATCGCTAAAAAGCTGATTGTCGCTTTTCTCGGCGTAGCCCTAGTAGCTGGCGTCGTCGGGGCGGTCGGCATAAATAATCTTTATAGATTGGCTGAGGAAGATACCAGTCTGTTCGAGAATTATACTGTGCCAATCGAGCTAATCGGGAGTATGTCCGATGCCTATCAAAGAAGCCGCATCAATATAAGGGATCTAGTGTTAGATAGGGACCCCGCCCACCAGGCGGAAAACGTAAAGAAAACGGCCGAACGCATCGCCGAAATGAAGGGGGCGACAGCCAGGCTGGCCAATGCCATGAGCAGCGAGGAAGACAAGAAGCTTTACAAAACAATAGCAACTGCTGTTCCCGAATACGAGGCATATAGTAAGAGACTCATTAGTTTGATTCAGTCGGGTCAGTACGAGCAGGTCAGTCAGCTGATGGCGACCGAGGGGATCCGCTATGCTGATACTTTCCGAGACTCGCTCGGTAAAATTACCGAGCTGAAAATTCAGCAAGCCCAGCAAAAAGCGGCTAAAAATAAGCAAGACGCTAACGCAGCTATCACCATAATGATTGCTTTCGTTATCGCTGGAATTACCTTGGCGATGGTGCTCGGTATCTACATAGCTCGGGCGATTTCTCGGCCAGTGAACAAGCTGCTTCAGGTAGCCGATAAGATTGCCGAGGGGGATTTGAACGTCGAGGTGGAGGTCAAGACCAAGGATGAAATCGGTGAATTGTCCCAGGCTTTCAATGTGATGGCCAACAATGTAAACAAGACGATGTTTAATATTAATTCGGCTGCGGAGCAAGTGGCTGCAGGCGCTCAGCAGATTGCCGCCTCGGGCGAGGCACTCTCGCAGGGATCGACCGAGCAGGCCAGTTCTATTGAAGAAATTACGGCATCGATGGAGCAGGTGGCGGTTCAGACGAAAGAGAACGCCATGAATGCTAGTCAGGCCAATGAATTGGCCACTGTCGCCAAAGACAACGCGATCCAGGGGAATCATCAAATGAAGGAAATGGTCCAAGCCATGGCTGAGATCAATGAATCCTCGACTAATATTAACAAGATCATCAAAGTTATCGACGAGATTGCTTTCCAGACCAATATCCTGGCTCTCAATGCTGCGGTGGAAGCCGCCCGGGCGGGACAGCACGGCAAAGGCTTCGCGGTGGTCGCCGAGGAGGTTCGCAATCTCGCCGCCCGCAGCGCCAATGCCGCCAAGGAAACAACAGCCATGATTGAAGGCTCCATTAAAAAGGTAGATGCCGGTACAAAAATTGCCAATGAAACGGCAGAAGCTTTGAATGGTATCGTAGACGGGGTAGCGAAAGCCGCCACGCTAGTCAGTGATATCGCCGCCGCTTCCAATGAACAGGCTACAGCCATATCCCAGGTAAATCAGGCGATTGCCCAAGTCTCTCAAGTGGTGCAGACCAACTCGGCCACAGCAGAGGAAAGCGCATCTGCTAGTGAGGAATTGGCCGGTCAGGCTGAGATGATGAAAGACAATGTCGCTAAATTTAAACTCAAGTCCACAGGCTTTAATTCACTAGGGGATGATGGCTTGAACCCTGACGTATTGCGGGCGCTAGAGGACATGATGGATAAAAAGCGGCAAAAACAGTCTAAGTCTGAACCTACGCTGGCTCAGACAAAAGCCAGAATCGTTTTAGATGACAACGAATTTGGTAAGTATTAACAAATGGATGCCGGAGTGTGTTGATGCGTTAAAACGCTTGGGAGGGGAAAAGTCATGACTGAAGAATTTGCAGCAGAGCTGGAAGCGGAAGATACCCAGAAAGACAAATATCTTACTTTTTCCTTGGGCGCTGAGGCCTATGGCATCGAGATTCAGTATGTCACAGAGATTGTCGGCATGCAGACCATCACTGGACTGCCTGATCTGCCGGATTATGCCAAGGGGATCATCAACCTCAGGGGGAACATCATCCCGGTTATCGACATGCGATTGCGGTTTAAAAAATCTTCTGTCGAAATTAATGACCGAACTTGCGTGATTATAGTGGATATCAAAGGAATTGCCGTAGGCTTGCTTGTCGACACGGTGGCCGAGGTCCTAAATATCGCTGAAGCGGATATTGTACCGCCGCCGCAACTGAACAATGGCTATCAGCAGCGGTTTATCAAGGCCATCGGCAAGGTGGGCGATGCCGCCAAACTGATTCTTGATTGTGACCGTATTCTGACCGCTGATGAGGTAAACAACCTAAGTGACTTGAAAGATATATAGGGGAGGGCGATGAATATGCAATGGTTTTACGACAAGAAAATTGGGACAAAACTTATTATCGCTTTCGTTGTTGTTGCCGTTATGGCTGGCATTGTTGGGGCGGTTGGCGTAATCAATCTTTATAAACTGGCTGAAGAAGATACGAGTCTTTTTGAAAATTATACGGTGCCACTGGAGGAAATAGCGAATGTAAAAGAGGCTTATCAAAGAAGCCGCGTGAATATAAGAGATGTGGTACTGGATAGAGAACCTAGCCATCAGGCGGATAATATAAAAAAGGCGGGGGAGCGCATCGCTGAGATGAAGGGGGAGACAGCCAAGGTGGCCAGAACCCTAGTCAGCGATGAAGGTGGGCGACTACACAAGACGATTGAGACCGCCATTCCCGGATATGAAGCGTATACTAAAAAGCTGTTTGGGATCATTCAGAATGGCCAATATGACCAAGCCAATCAATTGATGGCGACTGAGGGCGCCCGGTATGCTGATCTTTTTCGGGACACACTTGATAAGCTGACGGATAGCAAAGTCGAGTTGGCCAAAGAAAAAGCAGCAAAGAATAGGCAAGACGCTAATAGGACGATCACTATTATGATTATTGTTGTCCTTGCTGCAATGCTGGCGGGTATCGGTCTAGGTATATTCATTGCCCGGATCATTAGTAATCCGGTGAAGAACCTTATGGCAGCAGCGAATAAGCTGGCGCTTGGCGATGTCAACGTTAGCGTGACTGCTACTAGCAAAGATGAGATCGGAGCTTTGGTGCAGTCTTTTGAAAAAATGGTCGAAAGCATTCGGGAGCAGGCGCTGGCCGTGGAACGGATCGCCGCTGGCGATCTTACGGTAGATGTCAAGGTGAGGTCGGAACAAGACCTTCTGGGCCAGAAGCTTAGCGAGATGGTCGAAAAAACGAACGAAGTGCTCAATACAATCCAGACGGCATCCGAACAGGTAGCCGCAGGTTCCCAGCAAATTGCCGCTTCTGGTGAGGCGCTGTCTCAAGGTTCTACCGAGCAGGCTAGTTCCATCGAAGAGATTACTGCCTCCATGGAGCAGGTGGCCGCCCAGACAAGGGAGAATGCTATTAATGCTAACCAGGCCAATGAACTGGCTACTGCAGCCAAGGACAAGGCCCAAGAAGGCAATGATCAGATGCGAGAGATGGTTCAAGCCATGGTCGAGATCAATGACTCTTCTGCTAATATTTCCAAAATCATCAAAGTGATTGACGAGATCGCCTTTCAAACAAATATTCTTGCTCTCAACGCAGCAGTGGAGGCCGCTCGGGCTGGACAGCATGGCAAAGGTTTTGCCGTTGTGGCCGAAGAAGTAAGGAACCTTGCCGCCCGTAGCGCTAACGCGGCCAAGGAAACCACCGCGATGATTGAGGGATCCATCAAAAAAGTCGAGGCAGGCAGCAAAATTGCTGATCATACTGCAGAAGCGCTGGATTCCATTGTTGATGGCATCACAAAAGCGGCTGTCCTTGTCGGTGACATTGCCGCCGCATCTAATGAGCAGGCTACAGCTATTTCGCAGGTGAATCAAGCCATCAACCAGGTATCTCAGGTTGTACAGACCAATTCTTCCACAGCGGAGGAAAGCGCTTCAGCCAGCGAGGAATTGTCCGGCCAGGCCGAAGTACTAAGAGAAAATGTGCGTAAATTCAAGCTCAAGCGAACCCATCGCCTAGTAAGCGGCGGCGAAGGTATGAGTGACGAGGTTTTACGGGCGATTGAAATGGTGATGGAAAAGACGAGAGCAAATCAGGCCAAGACCGAAAATGGGAACGGAATACGAGGGTTAACCCTGGCTCAGGCTAATGGGAAAATTGTGCTGGATGACAGCGAATTCGGAAAGTACTAGGTGGCGGATGACTGATGGAACAAATAACTACACAGGAATTTAATGATCTTGTCCAATTTATTAAGAAAAATTACGGCATTAATCTGTCACAAAAGCGGACCCTGGTAGTGGGCCGATTGCACAATTATATCACCCAGAGCGGTTTTGATAGCTTTTCTGAGTACTTTCAGCATGTGGTCCGTGATTCGAGTGGTAAGATGGGGATCACCCTGGTCAACAAACTGACAACTAACCATACTTATTTCTTGCGGGAACCGAAACACTTCGAGTTTTTAGAGCAAACAGTACTTCCCCATTTCGCCAAGACGGAGGGTCAAACCAAAGACCTCCGTCTGTGGAGTGCGGGTTGTTCAACAGGAGAAGAACCGTATACTCTAGCTATGGTTATTGACACCTACTTTGGCGCTGAAAAGTGGCGTTGGGACACGAAAATTTTGGCTACCGACATATCGACCGCCGTCTTGGAAAAGGCTGGTCAGGGGGTATATCCCAGAAGTCAGATGGATACTCTGTCAGGCAACTGGCAGAAGAAATATTTTCGTAATATAGATGATGAGTCATGTGTTATCAATGAGAAGATCCGGCAGGAAGTCATATTCCGCCGGTTCAATCTTATGAATGAAGTATTTCCCTTCAAAAAGAAGTTTCATATCATTTTTTGTCGCAATGTTATGATTTATTTTGACGCTAAGACAAGACGGGATCTTATCAATCGGTTTTACGAGCATACGGAACCAGGAGGATATTTGTTTATTGGCCATTCCGAATCCGTCAACCGCCAGGAGAGCAAGTACGAATTTATAGCCCCTGCCGTCTACAGAAAGGAATAAAATATGAGCACTGCTAAAAGACGGATCAGGGTGCTAGTGGTTGACGATTCCATTGTATTTCGGGAAACTTTGGCCAGGAAAATAGCCTCCGATCCATTTATTGAAGTCGTGGCGACCGCGTCCGACCCCTATATGGCTAGAGATAAAATACTTGAGTTTCAGCCTGATGTGATGACTCTGGATGTTGAGATGCCACGGATGAGCGGTATTGAATTCTTGCGTAAGCTCATACCGCAGTATCCTATTCCGGTGGTTGTTGTCAGTGCGACCAGCGAGAATATCTTTGATGCACTTAATGCGGGGGCTGTGGATTTTGTTACGAAGCCGGATACAAAGTCATTTAATCAGGAAGTATTCGTTCGTGAGTTGATTATTAAGATCAAGATTGCATCGACCGCTAAGGTCGAACAGCCGAAAAGGGAACTCGGTGGCGATCTGCCTGTCTCCGGCGGTGTTGAGCGGGGCGGCCGCGAAAGAATCATCGCTATCGGCGCATCTACAGGCGGTACGGAGGCAATCTATGAAGTTTTGCGGGCTTTGCCGCGGGAAGTGCCTGGCATTGTTATAGTTCAACACATGCCGCCTGTTTTTACTGCCATGTATGCTAAGCGACTGAACGGATCCTGCTGCATCGAAGTAAAAGAAGCGCAAACAGGCGATGCTGTCGTGCCAGGAAGAGCGTTGTTGGCGCCAGGCGGCTATCATATGCGTCTTGACCGCAAGGGCGGCAAATATGTTGTGGAAGTTTTTAAGGGCGATAATGTAAATGGACATTGCCCGTCAGTAGATGTTCTGTTCAATTCGGTGGCGGACAAAGCCGGATCGGCGGGACTTGGCGTTATTTTGACTGGTATGGGTTACGATGGGGCCAAGGGATTATTAAAAATGAAGCAAGCAGGTGCGATTACCTTCGGACAGGATCAACAATCTTGCATTGTTTATGGAATGCCTAAAGTTGCCTATGAGATAGGAGCTGTGGAGAGACAAGCGCCGCTAGCCAATATTCCGCGGCTTATTTGCTCAGCAATTAATAGACGGTAAAAGAGGCGACGAAGGCTTAAAGCTTTAGTGCAGGTGATGATGATGGATAAACGATTGATGGCTCAGTTATTGACTTCCATCGGAGATGGAGTCATCGCCGTCGACTCGGCGGAGAAAATCATATTTATGAATGAGGCTGCCGAGCGGATTACCGGTTGGGAAAGCGCCAAAGCGCATGGGCAGCCCTTCGATGTTGTATTCAATTTATATCATGCCCAAACCAAGAAGCGACTGGCTAGTCCTGTCGCCGAGGTTCGGCAAAGCGGCCTTGCCACCGGTCTTCACGATCAGACCGTTCTGATTACCAAGGATGGGGCGATGAAATACTTGTCGGCAAGTTGTGCGCCTATCGGTCCTCAAGGCAAGTATTTTTCTGGCGTGGTGGTCGTTTTCCGCGATATCTCCCGCTACAAGGTGATGGAGAAAACAATCGAGAATGAAAAAAACAATCTACGGACAATACTCAATTCCGCTCCAGTGGGAATGTATATTGTTGATGAGTCTAGAGCGATAAGGCAGATCAATGGCGCTGCCCTTAAACTTCTGGGCAGGAATCTTGGCGAGGTTATCGGACGTACTTTCGGCGACGCCTTTTGCTGCAGAAATAGTCTGGAGAAGGAAAAAGGTTGCGGCTATAGCGACTCATGCCAGTACTGCGAATTTCAGCGGGCTGTGTCGCTGGCTTTTGAAGGTTTGGCAGTATCCGGCATTGAGTGCAGCAAAACAATTGTGCATAATGGTAGAGAGGTGCTGTTCTGGTTTCGAGCTAGTGCATCTCCGATCGTTGTTGATGGGAAACCCATGGTAATGGTTGCTCTTGTTGATATTACCGACCAAAAACAGAAGGAAAGTTCCATCATCAAAACCAGGGATTATTACCTGCGTATTTTCGAAAGCTTCCCAACAATTATCTGGAGAATCAATATAACAGGTGAAATGGAATCCATCAACGAAACATGGCAGACTTTGACCGGTCAGACTATTAGTCAAGCGGCAGGGCATGGTTGGCTAGAGCGGGTTCATCCTGAAGATCGAAGAAAATGCTTTGATCCAAATTACAGCAGAATTAATGAGAAAGGCTTGTTTGAAGGCGAGATTCGAGTATTGGACTTGAGCGGGCAATATCGCTGGCTGTATTGTGTTCATAAGTTGTACTCCAATATGACCGGTATTGCCGAAGGGTATATCGGTATGGGGATTGACATTACCGACAGGAAAATCGCTGAAGAACAGCTCAAGGGAGCCAGGGATAAAGCCGAGGCGGTCAATAAGGCCAAAAGCGAGTTTCTCGCCAATATGAGCCATGAAATCAGGACTCCCATCAATGGAATCATGGGTATGATTGATTTAACACTCTTGACGGGGCTAAATACCGAGCAGAAGGAGAATCTGGCGACAGCCAAGTCTTGCGCTCGATCCTTATTAGGCATTATTAACGATATTCTTGATTTCTCCAAAATGGAGGCAGGAAAACTTTTGTTGCAGAGCCATAATTTCAAGCTGAGAACGCTGTTGGATGAGGTGATCAAAGCCCACTCGCATCGAGCTAAGAGAAAGGGGCTTGACCTGGACTACACTTTTTCGACCGCTATTCCAGAGATCTTGAGCGGCGATTCTAACAGGCTGCGCCAAGTACTAAACAATTTGATCGACAATGCGATAAAATTCACTGAACATGGCGGAGTAGCTTTGGCCATTAAAGCCAGCGAGGCGGGAAAGGGATCAGTCGAAATCGTTTTTGTCGTCAGGGATACGGGTATTGGGATTGCGCCGCATGAGATGGACAAGTTGTTTAAGACTTTCAGCCAGGTGGATGGATCTACTACCAGACGCTACGGCGGAACCGGATTGGGCCTGGTTATTTCCAAGCAACTCGTTGAAATGATGGGCGGGAAGATGTGGGTAGAGAGTGAGAAAGATCTGGGAAGTACTTTTTACTTCACAATTCCGTTTCAGATTGGCAGGGAGTTACAGGATAGCCAACAGAAAAAAAAGAATGCGGCCACAGCCAAATCGCCAATGAATTTGTTGTTGGTCGAGGATGATCCCCTTAACAGGATTGTGATTCAAAGACAGTTAATAACGGCAGGCCACGCTGTTGATTTAGCTGAAAATGGCGTGGTGGCGCTAGAACTTTGGCGAAAGAAAAAATACGATGCCATTCTGATGGATATTCAAATGCCTGAAATGGATGGAATAGAGGCGACGAAAAAGATAAGGGAAGCCGAGGCTGATACAAAAGCGCATATACCCATCCTGGCTCTTACCGCCCATGCGCTTGTCGGAGACAGGGAAAGGTTTCTGGCGGCAGGAATGGACGAATATATGGCGAAACCGGTGCAAATGGAGGATCTGTCAGAAATGCTAGAATCGTTTTCACCGCGTAAACAAAGTTACCGGCTGGCCACTAGCGGCAGCGTTCAACTTAATGAAAGTGGTGATATCGTCATCGCCCCTAGCACCACAAACTCTCTCTCAGCAGACCTTCCTGTTCTGGTCGATATTGAGTCTTTAGCAGCCAGCATTGCCGACGAAGTCCCCTCCGACATGGAACTGATTGAAGGAATTGCCCATAAGATTAAGGGCTTGGCAAACAAAATTGGTTCCGATGAAATGAAAAGTGTCGCTTTTAAAGCGGAGCTGGCCGCGAGACGGGGAAATCAGGAAGAAGCTCTGGAACATATTTGCCACATCAGGAGGATGAGTGAAGCCTTTAAGAAAAACGGGTTTATTTCATAGAAGGAGGCGGGGAAAATGAGAATATTGATAGCTGAAGATGACATGATCAGCAGAAAGTTTCTTTTTAAATTTATGTCTCAATATGGGGAGTGTGATTTGACCGTAGACGGGCTGGAGGCTGTCGACGCATTCCTGATGGCGCTGAAAGAAAACAAGTGTTATGATTTAATCTGTCTGGACATCATGATGCCTAAGGTAGACGGGGTAAAGGTACTGAAAACCATCAGAGACCTGGAAAATGAAAATGGCATTGCTCCGGAAAATAGAGCCAAGGTGATTATGACAACGGCTCTGGGAGAGACATCCTATGTTCAGCAGGCTTTCGACATTGGCTGTGAGGCTTATGCGTCGAAGCCTATCGATGTCGAAAAACTGGTAAAAGTTATGGAAAAACTGGGGCTGATTGGTCAGCCCACTTGAGTAGACTGTTATGCTGTGTCAATTTTGTTATAAGCAGCGACAGCCGTTCTGAGTTTGTTTAATTGGTATTTCAGGGGGATAATTATGCTTCGTTTGACAGTGGATCAGCTTCAACCCGGGATGGTGACTGCCCGAAATATTTTCAGCGCGAACGGAAAGCTCTTGCTGGCGCAGAATATTATACTGGACGAACCGATGATTTCCAGGTTGGAGACCATGGGTATCGATTCGGTTTTCGTCAATCATCCATTCTTGGAGATTGAGCCGCAAGAGATCATTAACGAGGCGACTCGGATAGAGACCATCAAATTGACTCACCGAGCCTTTGAACATTTTGAAAAAAAGCAAACTCTCAATTTGATGGGGATACACCAGGTGATGCGTAAGGTCATTGAAGATGTCCTGGAAAATCGCTATGCTCTGGTACATCTTACTGATATCCGGATTCACGGCGATTACACTTTTGGCCATGCTATCAATGTTTGTCTGCTCTCGGTAATGATGGGGGTAAAGATGCAACTTGGCCAGCAGGAACTGTATGAACTGGCTATGGGGGCGATTTTGCATGATCTGGGGATGATGCTGGTTCCGGCCGATATTCGGGACAAAGACGGCCCGCTTTCGTCTGATGAACAGAAAATAGTGAAGGGGCATACGGAAGACGGGTTCAATATTCTTCGCAAGGTAGGTCCGATTCCGCTGGTGTCAGCCCATGTGGCCTATCAGCACCATGAAAGCGCCGATGGCTCGGGGTATCCACGAGGACTGTCAGGAGAAAGCATTCATCTGTACGCAAGAATTGCTGCAGTTGCCGATCTTTACGACGCCATTACTTCCGACAGGCCTTACCGCAAAGCGTTTCCGCAGCATGAAGCCTATGAAATCATGCAAGCTTCCCGCGGTTCCAGGCTTGATGCCCAGTTGGTTAGTTTTTTCTTGGAAAGCGTGGCGCTCTATCCGATGGGAGCTACTGTTCTCCTGGATACCGGCGAAATCGGCGTGGTTGTGGAAGTTTTCCCGAAATTACAGGCGCGACCACGGGTGAAGGTTATCGCTGATAAGGCCGGTCGTCCGTGGACCGGCCCGGAAAAAGTTGTTGACCTCACTAAGGATCTGATCAGGTCGATTGTCAAGGTATTATCGCCGGAAGAAATCTTTCAAGCGCGCAACATGGGAAAGCTGTCTTGAAATAGGAATACCTCGTATCTATTGGATGATGTTTTAACCAATGATACGAGGTATTTTACTTGTGGTATGAGAAGTTGGATACTTAATTAATGAGTAGCTGCTTCTAAACCTTGTTTTTTGATGATTGGTAGGGCGTCAGAAGAAGTAAGGAATTCAATCAGTTTATTTCCTTCAACGGATTGTTGTGATATAGCAGCGATCCCTGCCGAAAATATCGTGACTTTTTGAATGTCATCAGGAATGGTTCCTACAAAGTCAATACCAGGAATGGGGAGTATTTCGCTTACTTGCTGAAAGCCAATTTCAAATTCTCCGGCAGCAACGCGTGAGGCAACCCGATCCTTTACAACCATTTTGGTCTTATCTTTGATTTCGTTCCATATACCAAGACGTGGGAAGAGTTCCTTAGAAAGATATGTACCGCTTGCGCTTGCTGAGTAGCCTATTGATTTTGCATTCCGCAAGGTTTGTATAAAAGCTCCGGTGGTGCTGATATCCGGTTTAGGCGCACCTGCCGGAACACACATTCCTATTTTTGAAAGAACAAGATCTACATGGCTTCCTGAAACAACAAGTCCTTCTTCGGCTAACTTATCAAGCTCCGTACCTGCCATGATTATGACATCCGCTTTCTCTCCACGCTGAAGTCGAGCGGGAATCGCTGTTGGCGAGGATCCCATCGAAGAACCTGATATTAAGATAACTTTTTTGCCGGTCTTTTTTTCATAAATGGGGGCAAGCTCCTGTAGCGTAGAATAAAATCCACCGGAACACATAACTGTAACTTCCTTTTCGTTGCTTTTTACTGCGGGGTGGTCAGCGGTTTGAGCAAAAGCTGTTCCGCCCAGAGAAGATACCACTACTAGCATAAATGACAAGACCTTAATTAGCTTTAACTTCATAGAAAATCCTCCTTATAATTTGTATAGTTTTGTTTCAGTAACCAGAATATATAGATTACTCAGATTTTATCTTACAACTATTGCAAATTAATATGAAATATATTTTTTATATGGACGTCCATATAATTATTTGATATAGAGGGGGTTATGTTAGGGGAGACTCTTAGCGGTGCGTGGAAATTTGTTTTTATCCTGTCATTAGATAGCAGGTAAAGACAGGAAAGATGATTCGGACAGGTATACTATATTATACATGGAGGAGTGCTATGGATTGGCTTAATGCAATGAACAAGGCGATAGAATATCTGGAAGAGAATATTACGGAAAAGCTTGATATTGCAAAGGTAGCGAAGATTGCATTATCGTCCCCGTTTCACTTTCAGCGGATGTACCATATGATGACTGGAATTACAATAGCAGAATACGTCCGAAGAAGAAGACTGACACTTGCTGCGCAGGATATTATATCTGGTGAGAAAATTATTAATGTGGCTTATAAATACGGATATGAAACACCGGAAGCATTTACAAAAGCTTTCGGAAAAATGCATGGGATGACTCCTTCTGCTGCACGGGAACCGGGGCGAAATCTTAAGGCATATCCTAAACTCTCATTCCATATTTCAATAAAAGGAGATAAAGATATGGAGTATAAAATTGTTGATAAGGAAAGCTTTACGGTAGTAGGTAAACAAAAAAAGATAACGATGGTTGATGGAGAAAATTTTAAACAGGTACCACAATTTTGGGGTGAATGTATGAATGATGGAACCTACGATTGGATTTGCAATAAAGCCGGGAAACTTGGTATCTTAGGTGTGTGTAAGGATTTTGAAGAAGATAAGTTTAACTATATGATAGCCGTTGAGGGCGTGAACGAAGAACTGCCTCAGGGCTATATTTCAGCTAAGATACCAGCAGCAACGTGGGCAGTATTTGAATCAGTTGGAGCATTACCTGATGCGATACAGGAGCTGACTCGACGGATATTTACAGAGTGGCTGCCAGCGACTGGGTATCAGTATGCTTGTGCCCCCGAGATTGAGGTTTATCCTAAAGGCGATACAGCTTCTCCCGATTATCGATGTGAAATTTGGGTTCCTATCAAAAAGTGAAATTCATAGAAGTGAAAATAAGAGTAAGAAGTATCTTTAAAGTTTGAGAATACTTCTTACTCTATTGCGATTTGAGCTTGTTTTTATAGGAGACATTCTACTCTCTTGACAGCAAGAAAAAGGTGCTTTATAATATCTCTAATTCAAGATATTATAAATTGCGATAGGTGATACAGTGGAAAATGACACTATGCCAATTAATCGACAAGCTATGCGACTTTATATTGCTTTGACTAGAACGTATAAGAAGTTGCTTGATCGGGATTTGCAAAATATTCGTGGCTATGGGCTTAATGCGACAGAATTTGGAGTGTTGGAATTTCTCTATAATAAAGGAAGTCATCCGTTGCAGCAAATTGGGAATCATATTCTCATTACGAGCGGTACAATTACCTATGTGATTGATAAGTTAGAAAAGAAAGGCTTAATTATTAGGCGATCTTGTGAGAAAGATCGACGCATCATTTATGCGGAACTCACCGAGGCTGGTCGGAATAAAATGGGTGAAATTCTACCAATTCATTATGCAACATTTAATGAAACCTTTGAAGGTCTTACTCCTGCTGAAATGGAACAGACAATAGATTTATTAAAAAAAATAAGTTTCTATTCTAAGGAATAAAAGAAATTTTTTTACTTTAAAATCTTCAAATTAAGATTCTTTAATTAAAAGTATAATAAACATATCATGAAAAAATATTTTAATAACGAGAATTCTTGTTACTCACGATAAGGAGGGAATACTATGGTAAAGAAATATCCTGCAGCTAAGCATGGGAGAGCAGATCACGGTTGGTTAAGAAGCCTGTTTCACTTTTCTTTTGCGGAATACTATAACCTAGAGCGTATGGATTTTGGCGTTTTACGGGTCGTGAATGATGATTTAGTGGAACCAAATACTGGTTTTGAAATGCATCCTCACCGCGACATGGAAATTGTGTCTTATGTCATCGATGGCGAATTAACACACGGTGATAGCATGGGGAATCAGAATACCATTTCCCGGGGACACATTCAGTATATGAGTGCGGGCACAGGTGTTTTTCATAGTGAACATAATTTAGGCTTAAAGACAGCTCGCTTCTTGCAGATTTGGATAAAACCTAGTCAAATAGGGCTGAAACCGCAGTATGGCGATCATAGATATGATTGGGATTTAAGAAAGAACCAATTATTGCACCTAGTGTCATCGCCAGAAGGGGGCGCTCCTGTCCAGTTAAACGCAGATGCCAACTTCTATGCATTAGAACTGGATAAAGGACTGGAAATGGAGTTCACTGTAAAATCGGATCGACAAGCCTATGTCGTTCAAATTGAAGGAAGTTCTGACATTAATGGAACAGAATTAAATGCAAAAGATGCTCTCGAAAGTGTGGGAGAGTCTCTGCGAATCAAAGCATTGGAAACAATGCATATATTAATCATCGAAATGAAAAAAGCGTAAGTGGATGTTGCAGTTTTCTATGATGAACAAATAGCCTGAATCTCTGTACGATACGGAGGTTCAGGCTACTATTTTGTACTTGTAAATTATGAGTTAGTATTTTTGTAAGAGGTCAAAAGTATTACTGGGAAAAGGCCCCTGGTATTCTGCTCAATTGGGTAGGTAGGATTTTCATATGCTTCTACGGAATGCAACATTATCGGAATTCAATAGGGGGATTAGGATGAAACAGGTTAAAATCTTTTTGGCGGTCTGCCTGGTTTATTTCTTCTTGTTAGGTACGGTGGTGTATGCTCAGGAACAGGCAGTAAATTATGGGGATAGCAAGAATTGGGCTTACGCTCCAGTTGAAAATGCCTCAGCGGATGTTGATGTGTTTTTTATTGCCCCTACAGTGGTTTTAGGCGGGGAAAATCAGCTTAATATGCGTTTGGATGATCCTGTCTCGCGTCGTCATTTTATCGGAGCAATCAATATGGAAAAGGGCATTTATGATCAGCAAGCAAATTTTTATGCGCCCTATTATCGTCAGGCAGCTCTGTTTGCCTATAAGCTAGCTCCAATGGCCGATTCGCCTTGCTTTGATCTTGCTTATCAGGATGTTAAAACTGCTTTTTCGTATTACCTCGAGCATTTTAATCAAGGTAGGCCGATTGTGCTGGCGGGCTTTAGTCAAGGCGGCGATATGGTGTTGCGGTTGTTAAAAGATGTGTACCAGGATAAAAGCCTGCAAAGTCGTTTAGTGGCGGCTTATGCGATCGGTTGGCGGGTTACTGCTAAAGAGGTTGCCACTTATCCTCAGTTGAAAATGGCGCAAGGGGAAAGGGATACCGGTGTCATCATTTCCTTCAATACCGAAGCCGAATCTGTAAAAACATCGTTACTAGTGCCAGAGCGGACGTTAGGGATCAATCCGTTAAATTGGACAACTACCGAGGCCTATGCTGATAAAACGTTAAACAAAGGCGCTGTTTTTACCAACTATGATGGTAAAGTGATTAAGAAAACCGCCCACTTTACAGGCGCTTATCTAGATAAAGAAAGAGGCACCCTTAAGGTGCCTGATGTGAATGAAGCAGATTATCCGCCCATGCTGGATGTTTTTCAGCCAGGGGTTTATCATGTTTATGATTATTTGTTTTTCTATCAGAATCTCCAAGAAAATGTAACGCAACGGATTAATAGCTTTATGGCCAATTGGAAGCTGAAACAGGTTTCTTAACAGGATTCTATTCTGTTGATAGCAAGAAAAAGCGGGGCTTATAATATCTTGGATTTAGGAATTTCTCTATAATGATCGATAGAATTTTACTATGATTCCCATAGAATATAAGTATAGCAAGTTTGTTGACGGAATAGGGTTTATTTTATAAAATGATACATAAAAATGTATAGTTAGCAAACTTATTGAAAGATAAGGACGCAAAGCCGTGGATCTAAGGAGAACATCTCTATGATTGCCAGGTTGCCGACAGTGAAGTTTACGGCCAATTTTTAATTGGCCGTTTTCATTTTTATAATTTTACATTTTAACTTAGCATAGGGAGGAACTTATGAAGATCGCAAATTACACGGTGAAGCTAAAATTGTTAGGTAAAAATTTATTGAGTATCTTAATTCCCACATTTATTATTTCTCTTTTAATTGGGGGAAGCTCTTTTTATTTTGCTGCCAATGCAGTGCAAACTCATGCGCAACAAGAACTAATAGAACGTGCTGCTTACCAAGCTGCTAAAATTGAAACCAAAGTAGAAAGTGACCGTAAAGCTGTCATCTCTTTAGCTGATGTGATTGGCGCTGGGGCTAAAAATGATGAAGAAATTCGTAGCCTGATGAAAACAGTTAAGGCTAGAAATAAGGAAGTTCTAAATATTTTTGCCGGTTTTGAAGCTGATGGAAAACTCATTGATGCTTTAAATACTCCCAAAGAGAAGCTTTCTGATCCACGTACACGCGATTGGTATACAGTAGCAGTTGATGATGCCAAGGCGGTTTGTTCTGAAGTCTATCATAGCAAAACAACGAATAAAGATGTTTTTGCGGTTTCTTTTCCTTTGAAAAATAATGGCCAACGCATCGGCGTTATTTCGGCTACCTTTGATGTAGAGCAAATCCTTACTAATAAAGCAAAAGAAATTAAGAGTTATGAAACTGGCTATGCTATTATCTTAGACAAGAAGGGGCACTTTGTTTATCATCCAGAATATAAAGTTACAGATGATATTTTTACTATACAAAATGGTGCGATCTCTGAATTAGGTAAGGAAATTTTAGATGGTAAAGCCCATACGCTTACATTCAAATCAAATGGGGAAAATAATTTATATGTTTCTCAGCCAATTGGTGACACTGGATTTACACTCATCATACAAACACCAGAAAAAGAAATCATGGCTGAAGTTTATCACATGGCTTTTGTTAACTTCCTAATTAGTTTATTTGGCCTATTACTTCTCAGTGTGGTTGTATATGTAGTAATAAAAAAAATCAAGAAGTTATTACAGGAGATCGTCGATTATTTTGATGATTTTGCGAACGGTGATTTAAGCGAAAAACGAATCCAAAGTTTGCAAAGTAATTATCAAAACGTTCAAGATGAATTTGGTGATCTGGTTCGTACAATTATATCTGTGCGACAAAATCTGCATCGAACAGTTAGCCAAGTTTGTGTATCTTCTGAACAGTTAGCGGCAGCTTCCGAGGAACAAACTGCGAGTTCAGATCAGTCCTCCCAAGCTTCAAATCAAGTGGCAGCCTCTATTGCTGATGTAGCAAAAGGTGCAGAAAAACAACTTGATTTAACCAATAAGGCCTTTAATGTGGTGCAGCAAATGTCAGCAAGCGTGCAGCAGGTCTCAGCAAATGCTAATGACGTAGCGGCACAGTCTACGCAAGCCGTTGATAAAGCAAATTTTGGCAATCAATCTATTGAAAAGGCTATTGAACAGATGGTCAATGTTGAACAAACTGTAGCTACTTCTTCAGGTGTTATTACAAAGCTTGGTGAACGTTCTAAAGAAATTGGGTTAATTGTTGACACAATTGCGGGCATAGCTGGGCAAACGAATTTATTGGCGTTAAATGCGGCAATTGAAGCAGCGCGTGCGGGCGAACAAGGGCGAGGGTTTGCTGTTGTTGCAGAAGAAGTGCGTAAACTCGCTGAACAATCGCAACAAGCAACTGAACAAATTGCTAAACTAATTAGTGAAATTCAATTCGATACAGATAAAGCCGTTATTTCCATGGTAGATGGAATGCGTGAAGTTAAACTTGGTTCAGAAATTGTAAATACTGCGGGAACTTCTTTCTATGAAATTGCAAATCTAATCAGTCAAGTATCTGAAGAAACAAAGAAAATTTCAATTGGAATGGGTCAAATTGCTACGAATAGCGAAACGATTGTCTTTACTATAAAGGAAATTAATGAATTAAGTAAAAATGCTACTGGTGAAGCACAAAATGTATCAGCTGCTACAGAGGAACAGCTAGCCTCGATCGAGGAAATTGCGTCATCAAGCCAAGTCCTCGCAAACATGGGGCAGGATTTGCAAAACTCTGTAAACCGCTTTAAAATATAATAACTGTTATAACAAAGACAGCAGAAAATCCATCGATTATTCTCAGCTACTGCGAATAATAACGATGGATTTTCTTGATTTGAACGGTGGTAATAACTATTTGAGGCTGAATTTAATTTATGCCGCTAGCGGAAATCGCTTTTACAATACACAAGGTAAGTTTTGCATTTTTGGTGTAGTCAAACCATACTTTGGCTATGGTGTGGAAGTGTTAATCTATTTACTATACAGTTTCTAACCCCACACTTGTTCGGCGACTTCTTTAATAAAAGCAATCTTTTTCCATTGCTGATCTTCGGTCAGAAGATTCCCTTCTTCGGTGGAAGCAAAACCGCACTGGGGACTTAGAGACAAGCAATCCAGCGGAACATACTTTGACGCTTCATGAATGCGAGCAATAATCTGTTCTTTATTTTCAAGTTCTCCTGTTTTAGAGGAAACCAAGCCAAGCACGACTTTCTTGCCCGCGGAGATTGCTTTTAATGGCGAAAAATCACCAGCGCGATCCGTATCATATTCTAGGAAGAAGCCATCAACATGGCATTTGCTGAATAGTGGTTCCGCTACAGCCGTATATCCACCAGAAGAAAACCAGGTCGATCTAAAATTGCCACGACAAATATGCATGGTAATAGTCATATCTGCCGGCTTATTTTGTATAGCCAGATTGATCATCTCTACATACTTTTCAGCAACTTTATCCAAATTGATCCCTTTTTGTGCATAGGCTAATCTTTTTTCCGGATCACAGAATTCTCCCCAGGAAGTATCATCTAACTGCAGATAACGGCAGCCTGCATCGTAGAAAGTTTGAATGATTTTTTGATAGGCTATTGCAATATCAGAATATAGGACATCCTCATTTTCATAACGTTTAATGGGGATATATTGCTCAGCTCTGATACAAGCAATTAAATGCAGCATCGATGGTGAGGGAATTGTTAGCTTGGCTATGTGGTTTCCCGCAACTGTTTTTAAATATTGAAAATGATCAAGAAAAGGATGCGTGGTAAAGTCGACTTTATCGACAATTTCTAAGGTTGCAGCTTTTGGCTGATGGCCTTTAAAGTCTACAGACCAACGGTCAGCCTTGATTTCTTTGACTCCAGCTAAATCTGCCAAAAAATCAAGATGCCAATATCTTCGCCGAAATTCCCCATCGGTAACAGCTTTTAGCCCCACAGCTTTTTGTTTATCGACGAGTTTTTTTATTGCTTCATCTTCAACGCGTGTAAGTTCTTCCTGGGTGATTTTATTTGCTGTAAATCCTTCTCTAGCTTCTTTTAAAGCATGTGGGCGCAAAAAACTTCCCACTATATCATACCGAAACGGTCCTGCTGCTGTTTTAATAGTATTTACCAATCCATGATCCATAGGGGGATCCTCCTTGCTATTCATAATTTTTGTTAGTATAGCATAGGAAAAGTGATATAGGGTAACATATAAAACTTATCCAGAGATATAGCTTTTAACTATATCTCTGTTTGTGTTGTGCAGGAAAGGCCGTAGCTTTGGATTACTAGCTCTAATTCCTGTAAATAAGCACTTGCTTGTTTGCTCAGTTGTAACTGATGATTAGAAATCCAGCCAACATCGATATGATCATCAACTTTGAGCGGAACCGATATGATATTATCACCATTTAAATCAGCGCTGACAATTCCCGTAGAAATCGTATAGCCGTTCAAGCCAATCAAAAGATTAAATAGCGTGGCCCGATCACTGACATAAATGCTTTTTTTATGAAAGACTGTACTTAAAATTTCTTCTGAAAAATAAAACGAATTAAATTCGCCTTGTTCAAAGGACAAGTAAGGATATTCCTGTAAGTCATCTAGTGTTACAAAGTCTTGGTTGGCAAGCGGATTTTGTGTACTAATAAAGATATGCGGTTTGGCCGTAAATAGGGGATGAAAATCAAGACGGTTTTCTTTCAGTAGCTTCTCGATGACTTTTCGATTAAAGGGGTTCATATACATAATGCCAATTTCACTGCGCATATTTTTAACATCTTCAATAATTTCATAGGTTCGCGTTTCCCGTAACGTAAATTCATATTCATCAGCGCCGCTTTGCCTTATCAGATTGACAAAAGCATTGACAGCAAAAGCATAATGTTGAGTAGAAATAGAGCAAAGCTGTCGGGACGGTTTATTATTTAAATATCTTTGTTCTAAAAGTCCGGCCTGTTCCACAACCTGTCGAGCATAACCGAGGAATTCCACACCATCGCGAGTGAGCACGATCCCTTTTGGTGTCCGAATAAAAAGCTCGATACCCATTTCAGTTTCCAGTTCTTTAACTGCATTCGACAAACTAGGCTGTGTAATATAAAGTCTTCTTGCCGCTTCATTGATCGATCCGCAATTTACAATTTCGATTACATATTTTAGCTGCTGCAGTGTCATTGTGTTCTACCCCTTTTGCATTTAGCTGCTTTAATGTTTGCTTTGCCAACAGGCTATCTGGCTTTATTGTACCATTATTGTAAGGGCAAATCTGATTCAAAATTAAATAATTGCTGAATGGAGGATTTTGTCATAATAAGTCCGAATATGAGATGATAATGGAACGATCGAAAGCAAATATATGAAAGCGCTTGTGGCTAAATTTAAGATTAGAGGGGGATAGAGTTTATGAATATCATTAAAAAGATGAGCATTGGGAAGAAGATCCAAGCAATTTCTTTTTTGTTAATTGTGGCTTTAATTGTGAATGCCATGATTAGTTTTTACTTTGGCAAAGAGACAAATAAAGAGGTCGATGAGGTTTTTTCGCATCTTTATATGATTGAATGGGCGAATGACCTGCGACAACATAACCGAGCGGCTGAAGGAGATATGTTTAAAGCGATTAATGCTGCTAATGATACGGATAGAAAAGCCTTTTTAGATAGTTTAACTAAGCGCGATCAAAGCTTTGAGAGTCTCTTAGGTAAAATTCAGTCACATGGAGACTTAACGAATGAGGAGAAGTTGTTGGTCAAAAAGGTACAAGATAATCTTAAAGTTATACAAGAAAAAAGACCTTTGATTATTGCGCTTACGCAGCAAGGCAAGCAGAGTGAAGCCTTTATTCAAATGGGGCAATTACAACCGATTTACGAGAACGTTGCTTCTGGTCTGCGTGAGCTAGCTAGTGAATTTTCAAGGCAAGCAGGGATATTAAAGATCAGTGTGAATGAAGAATATAGCAATTCGGTCCGAATCCAGTTAATTATTATTGTTTTATCTGTAATTTTTGGCATAGGGGTAAGTTGGATTATCGCAAGAATCATAACGCGAGTTCTTAAAGCGATGGTAGAACAAGCACTCACTATCTCCCAAGGAGATTTGACGGGGTGCCGGGACGAAAATGCTTGTGTAACAAATTATAGTCAAGATGAGATCGGTCAATTGGAAAAAGCTTTTGGCGAAATGTGCGTAAATCTTCGCGTATTAATCGGGAAAATTATTGATTCAGCTGTGCTTATGGCCGCATCGGCGCAGCAACTGAGTGCAAGTGCGGAACAATCAGCGCAGGCTTCGGAGATGGTATCTGTTTCCATTCAACGCGTGGCTGATGGAGCGGAAGGGCAAAATAGTGTAGTTAGCCAGGGAAATAGTGTAGTTGCGACAATTGTCAGCCAGCTTGGTGAAACAGCGGAAAATGTTCAAAGAGCCATTGTTATTAGTGATAATATGACCACAGCCACTACGAAAGGTGTCAGTGGTGTTGAGCAAGCGATTGCGCAAATGAAGAGTATAGGCGAAGGAACTAGACAAGTTAAAACTGCCGTCGATAGTCTCGCACAAAGTGGACGTAGTATTGGTGAGACCGTAGGGATTATTAGTGAAATTGCCGGACAAACCAATTTACTCGCTCTCAATGCAGCAATTGAAGCGGCTAGAGCAGGCGAACAAGGCCGGGGATTTGCCGTTGTAGCGGAAGAAGTTCGTAAACTTGCCGAACAGTCAGAGTCAGCGGCGAAACAGATTGCTTTGATGATAAAAGAAAATCAAGTGCAAATTGATTTGGCGGTACAAGTAATGGAGACGGGAAATAAGGAAGTTGACAATGGTATTGTTGTTGTGGATGAAGCAGGCAATGTTTTTATGCAAATTGCTGACTTAGTAAAACAATCATCGGTTGAAACAGGTGATATTTCGAAAATCGTACAGAGTATGGTGAGTGACAGCCGCAATGTTAGCTCGGCTATGGCGGAAATTTCAACAATTAGTAAAGAGACGGCGAGTGAAAGCCAAACTGTATCTGCTGCGACACAAGAACAGACGGCGGCCATGCAGGAAATTGCTGAGGCAAGCAAAAAAATGGCTCATATTGCCCAGGAACTTCAAGATGCGAGTAACCGTTTTCGTCTGTAATGATTTCTTAATCAAAGAATCTTCTGAATTGGGTTGCTGATAAATGTAATTTTTTAGCAGGAGATGGTGTTTTGAAAATAGAAATAACCCATACCTTATATTGTCAAAGGTGTGGGTTATTTCTATTCTTCACCGCTGAGCAAGGGGAGGGGTGGAAGGGGTGGATGAATAATTAACACAATGCTGGTAGTTCAGCTGAATTTTTTTATGGTCATCTTATTGTCAAGCATTGCGATTCATGCTTGGTTTAAGTTAGATAGAAAAGAGCGCCTACATAAACTGTTTTTGGCATTCATACTCATAACGATATTCATTTTGCTGTTAGAAATTTTAAGTGTCTTATTGAATTCTACTACGTATATCCATTTTATTACTGCCCATAAAATAGTAGATACTTTGGGATTTTTGCTGGCGCCATTGGTACCGATTTGTGCAGTATTATATGTATATGAGAGAATGAATAAAAGCACAAGTATAAATAGAAATCAGTTTCTCTGGCTAGGGGTACCTTTGGCGGTAAATAGCATTATATCGCTGGGGTGTTTGAAATTTAATTGGATTTTTTCGATAACGGATGAGAATATTTATGTACGAGGGCCGCTGTTTTTGGTTTCGCCAATCACAAGCTACTTCTATTATTTGGCCAACTTAGTCATTCTATATCGAGCTCGCGCTAAGATTTCGCGAGAAGAATTGGCTATATTGAGTTTGCTTACCCTTATTCCTTCCGTGTTATCAATCTTTCAACTATACTACTTTATCTATCTAACGATTTGGAATAGCGTAGCCATTGCGGTTGTCATTAATTATGTTTTCCTGGTACAGAGTCAGGCGAGGGTCGATCCGCTAACACGATTAGGTAACCGCATCGCATATAATGAATACCTTGCAGCCTTGGCTAACAAAAGTAATATTGTTTTGGCTGCAATCAATATTGATTTAGATGATTTTAAGAGTATTAATGATAGTTATGGACATCATGAAGGAGATCGAGTGCTGCAACTCTTTGCAAGGCAACTAGAAGAAGTTTTTGAAGGAAAAGGTGCTTTGATTCGTTGGGGCGGCGATGAGTTCATTATATTGATCAATGAGAATCGACCAGAATTTCTAAACCGGTATATAGAAATGCTAAACAATCATATGAACGCTTATAATGTTAGCAGCAACAAACCTTATGATATTAAATATAGCTATGGAATGGCTATTTTTGATAATACCTACAATACGATACACGAACTAATCGAATATAGTGATAAGCTCATGTATGAAGCAAAAAATAAAAAACGTTTAATGAAGAAGGAACCGATATGATTGCAGAATTCAACGCAAATGAAGGTTTTGTAATAGAAGCTGAACAAGCGAATGAAAGCTCTGGCTTTAAAGAATATACAATGAGTTGGGAAAAATAGAAATTGTAAGCTGACTATGGAAAAATACTTGTTAGGTACAACAGAAAAAAGAGAAGCTCGATAAATGTATTTTATTTATCAGAGTTTCTCTTTTTTAGCTAATATAATGATTTTACCACAAGCCTAAAACCTTCCACCAAGCAAGTCCCACGCCAAGCCAGCAGACTAGATAGACTAGTGACATGGTAAACCCGATACGCCACCAAGTACCTTGCGACATATAGCCAGCGCCAAAGTAGATGGGGCCGACGCCGTTGCCGTAATGAGTCAGGCAGGAAAAAAAGTTAGAGAAGAAGCCCATTGTCAGAGCAACAAGCATCGGGGGAGCGCCCGCTGCTCCGGCCACAGCAATAAATGCCGGGTACATAGCCACAACATGTCCCGTAATGGAAGCAAAGAGGTAATGGGAATACAGGTAGATTACCAGGATTGCAATTAAGGTCAGCAGCCAAGGAATCCCTACAAGCGAGGCTGTTGCGGCCTTGCTAAACCAAGCAATTAACCCGTGTTTATTTAGCAGGCCAGCAATCGTACTTAATACGCCAACCCATACCATAGCATCCCAAGCGCCATTTTCGTTCAGTACGTCTTTCCAAGTTAGTACGTTCGTTACCATCAAAATGGCGCCACTGCCAAGAGCGATGAGGGTCGCGTCGATGTTTGTCATAGTAGCCGTAGCCCAGAGCAGAATACTGCCAATAAATACGATAAACATGATCTTTTCATCAGTGGACATGGGGCCCATTTTTTTCAACTCTTCACGGGCCAAAGTTGGAGCCTCTGGTGTGTTCTTCTGTTCCGGCGGTAGGATATAGTACATGAGCACCGGGATTAGAATCATCGCTAATGTACCGGGAACAAATGCGGCGATGGCCCAGTCCATCCAACTGATTTTAAGTCCGAACGCTTGCTGCGCAAATACAACCATAACTGGGTTAGCAATCATTGCTGTCAGAAAAAGGCTGCCACTCATGCAGTTGGATTGAAATCCGACTTGCATGAGGTAGGCGCCAATTTTTTTTGCTGTCGGGCCGGGCTCCGAATTAAAGGCGGCAGCTAAACTACGGGCAATGGGATATACAATAGCGCCACCGCGAGCGGTAGTAGAGGGGGTAGCAGGACTAAATACATATTCACTTAACATGATGGCAAAACCAAGCTTCATTGCCTTATCGCCGAAGTTCGATATTAAAAGATAGGAAATACGACGTCCCAGCCCCGTTTTACCGAAGCCTCTAGCTAGTAGAAACGCAGACACAATCAGCCAGATTGTTGAATTGGAAAACCCAGCTAGTAGTTCGTTGATTGTTGCCAGACCCAGAAATCCTACAAGGCAAAGACTTACCATGGAAATGGCTCCCAGCGGAATGGGCTGGATGATACAGCCCACAATTGTGGCGACGAATACAGCTAGCAGTTTCCAGGCAATGGGTTTGACACCGGCGGGAATGGGGATGAGATAGATCAGCAGGCCGGTGCAGATTACGATAAGCCATTTTTTAATTTGGTCATTCACGTTAAGTCCCCCGTTCTACTGTTTCTTTAACCCTAGAATTTCTCTTGCTTCAGCTGGTGTAGCGATTTCTTTGCCCATAGCCAGGGCAATATTTTTTATCCGGTTAACGAGGTCAAGGTTTGTAGCTAGGACTCCTTTGGAATAATATACATTGTCTTCTAAGCCGACGCGTACATTGCCGCCGAGTGATAAGGCCATGACGGATAAGCTCACATGGTCTTTGCCGATAGCGGAAATCGTCCAGTGGACATCTTTAGGCAAACACTCGAATAAGTAGAACAAGCCCTTTGGCGTTGCTGGTTGTGAGCCGGGCACTCCCATTACGAGATTGATTTGGAGTGGCTTAGCAATCAATCCTTTTTCGGCTAATTGAACGGCACTAAACAGCATGGCTGTGTCAAAGACTTCTATCTCCGGCTTTGTTCCATACTGATTCATTTCATTGGCTAAATACTTTACCGTTTCCGGGTCATTTAAATTTGCTTTGGCGGGAAAGTTTGAGGAGCCTGTAGCCAGACTTGCCATATCCGGAGCTAAACAGATCATTTGACCTCGCTCGGTATAGGAGTTGCCAGCTCTACCTCCCGTGGATAGTTGCCGAATAATATCACAGTCTTCATATTTATCTAGTTCCGCCATAATTTCTCGATAGACATTTACATCAGATGTTGGCTTTCCTTCTTTATCACGGGCATGGATATGGGCTACAGCAGCCCCGGCTTGCCAACATTCATATATTTGGGCGGCAATTTCTGCCGGCGTTACCGGTAAATTCGGGTTCATTTCTTTGGTGGGAACATTTCCGGTAGGGGCAATGGTAATAATGACTTTGTTATTCATCAGGCACACTCTCCTTCAATTTTTATATTTATTGCAATTTTATTACTATTTATCTTTGCAAGTTATATGCCAACAAAAAAAGCCAGAATGTATCGACAGTTTACTCCAGAGTAATTCCGAATACCTGGAATAAAGAATCGAACAAATCGGCTTATTTTTAAGCAGGGCAAGTATTTACTTAACAATACCTTCATTCTGGTTTTTCAGAATAGTATTCCGATAAAACAGAATGAATCAAATGTTATATTTCTTTATCTTTTCATAGAGGGTTGAAACTGAAATTTGCAGCTCTAAAGCGGCTGCTTTTCTACCCTTTAGCGTTTGATCATGTTTAATAAGCACCTTTCGAATTAACTCTTTCTCATAAGCAAGCATTTGCTCGCCTAAGGACTTTTTTACAGAGCGTAGCCCGCTGGCAGGAACAGCGGCAATCAAAGCTTGCGGTAAGTGATCGGCTTGAATGGTGTCGCTATCACTAAGCGCCGTAGCCAATTCTAAGGCATTGATTAGCTCTCTGACATTACCGGGCCAGGGGTAGTTTGTAAGAATCCCCAGGGCGTATTCACTGATTTTGAAGTGCTTTTTCCGGCGTTGGCTTATCGCAGCTAATTGGGCTGATACAATACTTGGGATATCTTCTTTTCGTTCTCTCAGTGGGGGAATCATAATTTGGGCTACATTTAAGCGGTAATAAAGATCTTCACGAAATTTATTTTGAGAAACGAGTTTTTGTAAATCTTGGTTTGTTGCAGCAATTATGCGGATATCTAAGGCGATTTCCTCTTGACCGCCGACGCGGCGAATTCGTTTGTACTGGAGCGCTCGCAGTAACTTTGCCTGTAACTCAAGGGGCATTTCCGCAATTTCATCCAGAAAGATGGTGCCGCCATTCGCTAGTTCAAACAAGCCGACTCGTCCGCCTTTTTTGGCGCCAGTGAAGGCGCCGCTGTCGTAACCGAATAATTCGCTTTCCAGTAACTCGGCGACAAAGGTTGCACAATTTACTACTACGAAGGCTTCGTTGGTCCGTTCACTGGCCGAATGAATCGCGTGAGCGAACAGTTCTTTGCCTGTACCACTCTCACCAGTCAGCAGAACGGTTGTGTCAGCTCGGGCTATTTTTTGAGCAATTGTGACGATATTTTTCAATCCGCCGCCATGGCCGACAATGTCATTAAATGAAAAGTAGGCATGGTGCAAGCCCTTTACGCCGTCGTGTAGCTCTTTCACTTTCGTTTTCATTTCGGTGAGTTGCTTAATTAACGACTTTACCTCAGTCAAATCTTTCGCAACTGTCACTGCGCCAAGTACGGTACCATTTTCTTTAATGGGCTCGATACTAACAGCATATTCAGCATCGTTAGCTTCTTGCTTTATTACATTCACGATCGCTTCACCGCTTTTTACAACTAAGGGCAGCAAGGCATTCGGGCGAACCTGCAGGATGGGTCGGCCAATAATATCTTCGGCACGAACTCCGGTCATTCGGCACCAAGCGGGGTTTACATATTGCACAATCGTATTCTTATCGGCAACGACAATGCCGTCATGAAGTGAAGAAATAACAAGTTTAAACCATTTTTCAATAGAGGCTTCTATTGCTTCGTTCATATCTCTTCCCCTTATTTTCTATGGTATGTATTTTACAATAAATCGAAAGGATTTCGCTAGAACGTACTGGAATGGTTATATATTATACTTTTAATAGCTAACGTACAAGGGGGACATCATATGAAACTTGGATTCATTGGATTAGGACAAATGGGCAGACATATGGCACTCAACTTGAGTAAATACGGCGATAAATTGATTGTCTGCGACAAAAGTTCAGCAGCATTTCCTATGTTCGAAGCAAAGGGCATTGAAGTAACTACGAATCAAGTCGATTTAGCGGATTGTCCAATTATTTTCCTCTGCCTACCGAATACAGAAGTGGTGACGGACGTTATAAATCACTTATCGCCCTTACTGCAAGCCGATCAAATCATTGTCGATATGAGTACCATTGATTACACGGCAAGTGTAGAGTTAGCCAAGAGTCTGAAAGCTAGAAACGTAGAATTCATCGATGCCCCGGTAACTGGTATGGAGGCGCGGGCTATTGACGCTACTCTGACGATCATGTGCGGCGGCAATAAAGACACCTATGAAACTGTGTTGCCCTATTTCAAATTTATGGGCAACAACGTGCTGCATATGGGCGCGCATGGCGCCGGTCAGCTCACCAAGACCATTAATAATATATTATTTGATATCAATATTGCTGGACTGGCCGAAGTTCTTCCTATGGCTGTTAAACTTGGCCTAGATCCTGAAAGTATTGGTGCTGTTGTTAATAGCGGATCAGGCAGAAGTTATGCATCAGAGTTCTTTATTCCACGTATTCTTGCAGCGAATTTTAAAGATGGGTATCCCTTAAAGCATGCCTATAAAGACCTAGTTGCCGGTGCGACAATTTCGGCGAATCATAGTATTCCTTTGCCAGTAACCCATGCGGCCACGTCAACCTATCAAATGGCCTTACTAAAAGGACTGGGTGACAAAGATAAGGGAGCTATGATCGAAATATTTGAAGAGTTGCTTGATACGAAGTTCCGTAAGAAATCGTAAATCGATTTGCCGATACGCGTCTAAAATGTCATGGCTTTGACAAGAACTAAGTGGCAATTCAGGTTAAAATATGAATAATGCACACTCCATAAAGACATCAGTTGTATAATTGCATAAAAATCTTGAAGGTCGCTATAAGCTGTGTTATATTAGTAGGAAATACAAGACCTGCGAGAAAAGTTCTCGTCTTTAACCGGATGAGAACTTTTGCATTCTTAGGGGGAGACAAACAACTAGGAATTTTGTAGGATGGTAGTATGGAGTGGTAATGAAATGGGGGAATTGGACAATGTGTAGAAACGTAGGCAAAGTAGGTAAGGGAATATTGTCAATCCTGGTAGGCGTTTTCTTAGCAGCCGTGTTGCTGACTGGCTGTGGTAAGTCAACTGAGCCGGAAAAAGTTAATGTAGGCTTGTTGAAACTTACGAGTTCCGCGCCCATCTTTATTGGGATTGAAAAGGGCTTTTTTAAAGAAGAAGGGTTAGATTTAAATGTGGAGTGGTTTGAAGCTGCCCAACCTATTGCTGTTGCGACAGCATCTAATAAAGTGGATATTGGTGCGACAGGCATCACGGCTAGCTTGTTTAATATGGTTGGCGGTGGTCAATCGCTATCTATTGTCGCCGACAAAGGCCGGGAACAGGCGGGATATTCCTCTTCGGCTGTTCTGGTAAGAAAAGCGTTGTGGGATCAAGGAGTAAAAAAAGTTGAGGACCTAAAAGGGAAGCGCATTGGCATTACCCAGAAGGGATCCACTTTTCATTATATGATAGGCCGCTTATTAGAGGAAAAAGGATTAACCCTAGATGACGTAGAGATCGTTTCACTTGGCAGTATTGGTTCGTTAATGGCCAGCTTGCAAAGCGGGCAAGTTGATGCGGTTATCTTGAATGAACCCAATATTAGTAAGGTCGAATCCGCTGGTTACGGCAAAGTAATGGTACAAGTTGGCGATGTCATGGAGTATCAGACTTCAGGGATCTTTTTTTCACCGAAATTTACTAAGGATAAAAATGTAGCGACAAAATTCCTTAAAGGTTATATAAAAGCAACTCGCTACTACTATGATGCGGTACTCAATAAACAAGACGGCAAAGTAGTGCCTGGTGCAAACTATAATGAAGTCGTTGATATTATTGCTAAATATACGGGAGTTCCGGTAGAAGATGTGAAATCAGGGTTACCCTATATTGATCGTGACGGGAAACTGTTAAGTGCCGATATCCAAACACAGATTGACTGGTATGTCAGCCACAAAATGATGGATAAACCGATTAGTGGTTCTCAAGTCGTCAATACAGATCTGTGGGAAGCCGCATTGAAAGAGCTGAAGTAGGGCTTTCAGGAGGATAGAATGAGAGTAATTATTGAAGACGTTCATAAGAGTTTTTCGACGCGAGGGCAAGCGACGGTTGCCCTTGAAAAGATAAATTTTGCGATTGAGGAAAAGGAATTTGTCGTTTTAGTCGGCCCAAGCGGCTGCGGTAAATCGACACTCTTAAATATGGTAGGGGGTCTGCTTAGCCCCACCTCGGGAAAAATTTATGTAGAAGGCTTAACAGTGGATCGCGATCCTTCGATTGGGATTGTTTTTCAGGAAGTGGGCCTTTTTCCGTGGATGACTGTTTCTGAAAATGTGGCCTTTGGTTTAGAAGCCATAAAATTACCGCAGGCGGAGCAGCAAAAGCGAGTACAATATTATACGGAGCTTGTTGGTTTAACGAACTTTAGTCAAGCTTTTCCACACCAGCTTTCCGGGGGGATGCGCCAGCGCGTTGGAATTGCCAGAGCTTTGGCGATTCAGCCGGACATCCTCCTGATGGATGAGCCTTTTTCGGCTCTTGATGCGCAGTCTAGGACGTTGATGCAGGAAGAGTTGCTGCGAATTTGGCATCAGACGCAGCTGAGTACGCTTTATGTAACCCATAATATTCAAGAAGCCGTTTACCTGGCCGATCGTGTGATTGTTTTGTCGCGGCGTCCTGGCCGCATCGTGAACACGATACCCATTGATTTGCCTAAATTCGGCAGAGATGACAGTCAATATATGACCGCTTTTAATGACTATGCAGAACAAATTTGGCAGATGATCCGCAAGGACGCCCAGGATGCCCTGCAGGAGGGAGACGAATAATGGCTTATCAACGTGAAGTTGTGAATCGTTTAGCTTCTATCGAAAAAGACGCAGGCAAATGGGTCTCTGTCGTGGCCATGTTATTCCTATTTGTGCTTTGGGAATTGATTAGTCGCAGCGGTGTTGTATCAGAATTGTTTTTGCCTGCACCAACCTCCATTTTGCTGACTGGCTGGGATATGGTGACAAGCGGCGAATTGCTCATAAATGCGCAAGCCAGCTTGATCCGCATCTTAATTGGGTTCTTCATTGGCAGTACGGCGGGAATTTTAATGGGACTACTCTTAGGATTTTCTAAATTGGCTGATGCTATGGGCAATCCCGTGATTTATGCTCTATATCCTATCCCTAAACTTGCCTTATTGCCATTAATTATTCTTTGGTTGGGCATTGGCGAGTTATCGAAGGTTTTGATTATTGCTCTGGGGGTGTTTTTCCCTGTTGTAATCAACACCTATTCCGGCGTGAAAAATCTTGATCCACTTCTCATCAAGGTGGCTGTTAGTTTCAAAACGACTAAGTACAACATACTTCGTAAGGTGATTTTGCCAGGGGCTATGCCGGTCATTTTTGCTGGATTAAAGCTTGCCGCGGGGACGGCCTTGCTGCTCTTAGTTGCGGCGGAAATGATTGCAGCGAAGGAAGGCATCGGCGCGATGATTTTGCACTATGGCGATCTAATGCTGACAACGAAACTCATGGTCGGAATCTTGACGCTATCGTTGATGGGCGTTATTTTAAATCATTTTTTGCAATGGGTGGAAAAGCGTCTTATTCCCTGGAAAAATTAACTCATACTGTATTCAATCATTACGCCTGTACTATATGCAACTCATTATAGTACAGGCGTTTTTGTCTACCCCAATAACCCAGGAAATTATTTCAAAGGGGATTTGATCTAGTATATTGAATAAATAATTAGAATTGATAAATGTATACAAAGTGCGAAATAGTCGGAGGTGATCTCATAAATATTAACTAGTTAACTTAATAAGCGTCAGGGAAGGATTGAGAAGGATGAATTTGACAACAAAAATGATAGCATATTTTATTGCAGTGGTTTTAGTAGCTTCGGTAGGTTTTGCTTATACAATTTATGAAGTCAACGGTATTGCTGCTGACGCAGTTGCGCTGAAAACGAACCATCTCCCTCGCCAGACTCATAATAACGAAATTGCTTGGAATGCCGTAGCGGAATCAGCCAATAATCGGGGCTATTTCATTACCGGTAACGAGCAAATGTTAAACGAATATAAACGACTCGCCGAACTGAATAAAAAAATGGAGGTAGAGCTGGTTCAGACCGCTGTGACCGATACAGCAAAAAAACTTACAAGCGAATTGAAAACAGACCATGAAAAATATATTGATTTAGTAGATAAAAAATTTATTCCGCTCATTCAGGCCGGGAAGAAAGACGAAGCAGCGCAAGTGATGGTAAATGAGTTAACGCCTGCGGGCAAAGTCGTTCAAGATAAAATCACTGAATTAAAGCAGTTTCGCGATGCTGAGACACAAAAGGCTGTTGATGATGCTGTTACTAATGCCAATCACGCTAAGCTTGCGGCAATTCTTGCTGCCGTATTTGCTGCGATTATTGGTATCGTAATTGGCTTTTTTGCTGCCCGCAGTATTGCGCGTCCGGTCAATGAGTTGGCAACCGTAGCGGCGAAGGTAGCTTCTGGTGATTTGAGGGAACAGATACAGGTGAATCGACAAGATGAGATCGGGAAGTTGGGAGAATCATTTAATGCGATGGTATTGCAGCTTCGAAATCTTTTAGGAAAAGTAACACAATCCGCGACGAATCTGAATCGTGCCTCGCAAGAACTAGTTACTGTAACGCAAGATAGCTCGGCTACGATGCAGCAAATTGCTGCTTCGACGGAAGAAATTTCCGCTGGTCTTGAAACGGTATCCGCTTCAACGGAAGAAATGACCGCTTCTGCCGAAAACATGGGGGCTAATATTCATCAGGTTTCGCAAACCGCGGCAGAAGGGGTCAAGGTTGCCAAACTAGTTGAACAGCAAGCCGTAAATCTACAGAAAAATGCCCATAGCTCCAGCGATACTGCCCATAGTATGTATGTGGGCATTAGTGAACGTGTGACGAAAGCGATTGAAGACGCAAAAATTGTCAACGAAATTTCAGCAATGGCTAGTTCGATTGCTGCTATTGCTGGGCAAACGAATCTATTGGCACTGAATGCCGCGATTGAAGCGGCGCGAGCAGGTGAACAAGGACGGGGATTTGCCGTGGTTGCCGAAGAAGTGCGCAAGCTTGCCGAAGAATCAGCCGAGGTAGTTGCAAACATTCAGGGGCTGACGCAGCAGGTGGAAACAGCGATTGGCGTTTTGGTGGGAAGTGGGAATGACTTACTAAATTTCATTGATGGTACGGTGGAAAAAGACTATGAAGCCTTTGTAGCTATCGGACAGCAGTATAAGAAAGATGCCGATAGCTTCCTTTCGATTACTTCGGGAATTGGTGAAAGAATGCAGCAGGTCGTAGGGGAAGTTTCCGAAGTTAATCAAGCGATTGAGTCGGTAGCTATGACGATTACCCATAGCGCCAATGGGGCTGGGGAAATTGCCAAAGGAACCGAAAGCGCTAGCCGGAGCATTGATGCAATGAAAGGATTTGCTGACCAACTTGCTGATTCCGCTGCTGAACTAAACAAATTAGTTACTACTTTTAAGATTTAATTATTGCTTAAAGAGTTGGATCGGTTAAATAGATAGAAAAAGCTGTTACTGATTGATTTCAGTAGCAGCTTTTTTGCGCCGACTAAGCAGCATCTTACCATCGTTAATGAATTTTTTTGCTCAGAATGATTTTAGGTGTCTCGTATTATTCATTCCAGAAAAACTTTAAGATTGGAAAGGGAAAAAGCCTTGCTTGTCAAATAATGATGGAAATGGGAATTTTATATCCGGAGGGATTTTATGGGGGCCTATGTAAAACCAGAGAAGAGCGATTTTCTTACAATTCGGTTTTTACTGCTTGCTTACTGGAAGTCGAAGGAAAAGTGGGGGGCGCTTGGGCTACTAAGTCTTTTAATTGTTCTGGCTTTATTTAGCGTATATCTAAGTGTTCGGTTAAACGAATGGAATGTTGAGTTTTATAATGCTCTAGGCGCCTTAGATCAAGACGCCTTTTGGCAATCTGTCCGCGAGTTTGCTCTCATTGTGACTGTTTTTGTTCTGCTTACAGGCTACTCCACTTATTTGCAGATGTTGCTGCAAATCCGTTGGCGCCAATGGCTAACCAAGCAGCTAGTTGATAAATGGCTTGTTAATCATACGTACTATAGGATGCGATTTTTGGGAGGCGCTGGACAAGCTGATAATCCTGATCAGCGAATCAGCGAGGATATTGCCAGTTTTGTAAATATATCAATTAGCTTATTCCTCGCGTTTATTCATCAAGCCGTTAGTTTAGTATCTTTTGTCTTTATTCTCTGGGGTCTGTCTGGTGTCGGTAGCGTTACTCTAAGTGGCATTGAGATCCATATACCGGGATATCTTGTCTGGTTAGCTATAGCCTATGCTTTGCTAGGAACATGGATTACCACGAAGATTGGTCGACTTTTAGTACCGCTGAACTATACACAACAGCAGTATGAAGCGGATTTTCGGTTTAATTTGATGCGCCTGCGTGAAAATGATGAAAGTATTGCTTTGTTGGGGGGAGAAAAGTGGGAATCGGCCAATTTAGGCGAGCGCTTTCGGTTCATTGTTGGCAATTATCGCCGTCTTATGACAGCAAATAAGCGCTTATCTTGGTGGAAGACTGGCTATGAATATTTAACCATGATTTTTGCTCTAGTTGTTGCAGCACCACGCTATTTTGAGAAAGAAATTGCATTAGGTCAAATGATGCAAATTTCTAGCGCCTATCAACAGGTAGCATCGGCTTTATCCTTTTTTATTACGGTGTATACGCAATTAGCGGAATGGAAGGCTGTTGCCAATCGTCTGCGCGGTTTTGCTGCTTCCATGGATGAGGCCGAGCTTATGCGGTCAGAGCGAGATAACGCGCCTGTTTCTAAAATTGAAAATGCGATTGCCGCCAAGCTAACAGTCTGTAAAGAGCCTGGCAACGTTTTGATTCGAGATTTAAAGCTCCAGCTTTCTCCTGGTGAGAAGTTATTGGTAACAGGACCTTCTGGTGTAGGTAAAAGCACGCTGTTGCGCAGCTTAGCCGGTCTTTGGCCGCATACACAAGGCGATACAAATTTGATGGAGCCTGTTTGGTTTGCGCCACAAAAGTTATATGCTCCTCAGACCTCTTTGCGAGAAGCACTTTGTTATCCCAGTCAACCGACCCTAAGTGATGAATCGTTAAAAGCTTTGCTAGTTGAATGTAGTCTGTCGCAATTTACGGAGCGACTTGATGAACGACAAGACTGGATGAAAATTCTATCTCCAGGAGAGCAACAACGGTTAGCCTTTGCCCGTTTGATTCTCCATAAACCCCAGAGTATGTTTTTAGATGAAGCAACTTCTGCGTTAGATGAAATAACGGAAGCAAAGTTATATCGTTTGTTAGTGGAAAAATTTCCGCAGTCCATTATCATCAGTGTGGGTCATCGCGCAACACTTACTGAATTTCACGATAAGCAGTTAGTCATAACAGGCCAAGGTGACTGGAATTTGCAGGCGTTACGATAGAGCCACTTTAGCTTTGAAAAGTTAATAATGATTTAATAGCTACATTGAAATTTATACCATAAATAGAGGAGAGGGTATTAATGAAGTTTAAAAAGATTCTTGTATTGCTTACCTTTGTACTATGTTTATCCCTGTCAATTTGTCAGGCCGAAGAACGAAAAGATGAATGGAAAAGTCCTAGCTTTAATTTTGGTAGTGTGAAAACTGTAGTTGTTACTATGGCTATTGCTCCTGAAGCAAAGTTCGATGAATTTAGTTCGCGTAAGTTGGAAAATATTTATTTAAATACATTTTTTCAAGATAGAAATAGATGGGCAAAAAGTCATTTTCAATTTATTACGCTAAATCAATTAAAAGATCGAGTTAGTCAGGCGACAGGGGAAAATATTCGACAGCTTGAAACGGAAGACCCAGCTCGTTATAAATCCGAAATTGATAAATTTACGCCGATCATAGCAGATGCTGTTTTAAATATTAAAGTAACTGCTTTTGGTTATGACAAACGTTTTGTGCCAGAATCATCTTATACTTACACGGAGCAAGTTGAGTCGGAAGCGGATATGGAGGTTCTAGATTCAAATGGCCGTTGGGTACATAAAAAAATGAAGGTCAGAAAACCGGTAGAGCGAACTGTAGTAACGCCGGCTCACTATGATACCTACGCAAATGCCGGAATGGAGTATATTTTGCTTGATAGTAAAACTAATGAAGCAATTTGGATGTTACGTGATATTCGAGAAGCGAATGGGAAAGATCCCATGGGGATGACAGAACGCATTATGAATCGGGCAGCAGATTATATGTTGAAGCTTTAAGATTAGAGGGATCATGCATGAAGAAAAAAAGACGTTCAATAGCTGAAAAGGTGGGACTTCCGCCAGGAACGTTATTACATATTGGTGATGTTTATTCTGAGGAGGTTAAGATTCGCGTAATCCATTATAACGAGAATCTTATCGAGGAAAAGGAGAATCCGCCGCTGGCGCAGTTGAAGGACTTAGTGCATCAATCTGGCGTGACTTGGATTGATATTCAAGGATTGAACGCTAAGGTTGTTGCAGATATCGGAATGGAGTTTTCAATCCATCCATTGACCTTAGAAGATATATTAAATACGAATCAACGGCCTAAGTTTGAAGACTATGGCGAATATCTCTGTGTCATTGCCAAGTCCTTAACAATCCAACAAAATCAAATGGGTTATGAAAGTCAACAAATTAGTCTTATTTTGGGAGAGGGATATGTAATCTCTTTCCGGGAGCGGACTGAAGGCATTCATGATGTCTTTTCCGGCGTTTATGAACGGGTTATTCAAGGTCGCGCAAAGTTGCGAACAAGAAAAGCCGATTATTTACTTTATGCTTTGTTAGATAATATGGTGGATCATTATTTTCTTGTATTAGAACGAATAGGCGAAAAAATTGAGACGGTGGAAGAGCAGATTGTTATACATCCCCATGAAAGACTTTTACAAGAATTACATCAACTGAAGCGTGATATGTTATTTATTCGCAAGGAAATCTGGCCAGTTAGAGAATTGATTGGCGAATTGGAGCGCGGCGAGTCGGTCCATATTCAAGAAGCGACTTATATTTATCTGCGCGATATTTATGATCACGTGATTCAAGTCATAGAAACCGTAGAGATTTACCGGGACATGCTGTCAGGCATGCTGGATATTTACCTATCTAGTATTAGTAACCGTATGAATGAAGTGATGAAATTACTTACAGTAATTTCTACAATCTTCATTCCCTTGACTTTTATTGCGGGCGTCTATGGAATGAATTTTGAAAATATGCCAGAATTGAAATGGCAGTATGGCTATTATGGCGTTTTAGTAGTTATGGTTTGCTTGACTTCGGCCATGGTAATTTATTTCCGAAGAAAGTCCTGGCTGTAGAGGCAGGACTAAGGAAAAGGGAAGGGACACGGACAAACTTTTGAAATACCTGCCAACTCTACATTCAAGGTGTCTACGGATCAAGTGTCTGACTATTGTTGCTCATATATAAAAGTATAAAATTTGCAAATAGCAGTAACCAATTTTAGACCGTGAGATTTAATTTATAAAATTGGATTTGTGAATTTAGCTTTATAAAAAAGACAAGGAATTTGACGTTGCGTCAGTTCCTTGTCCTTTTTCGTTAGGCCTGGTAGCGCAGGCCATTTACCATGATTTGCATAACTCGTTTCATGTCTTGTTTTAGATCGGTGGCGCCGTCATGGAGGCACCATTCATAGACGACGCCGCGGCCTGCTATGAAGAGAATGTTAGTTATTTCTTGGGGCGATAGGTTGGGAGAAATCTGTTGCGACTGTTGTCCTGCTACAATAATTGCACAAAGTATGTTTTGCATAGCGCGGCCTTTAGTAATAAACATCTTATTGTCTGCCGTATAGAGTTTTTTTACCATGTCTAAGCCGTTTAATAGGGTAAAGTCAGCATAGCGATCAAAGAATTCAACGATTTGATCTAAAGGCTTTTCTGCTTCTAGCTGACTTTCCACGTGGTTTTCAAAGTATTCATCAGCCTTCTTGAAAATTTCACTAAATAACTCAAACTTAGAAGGAAAGTAATAGTAGTAGGTACCGACGGAAACGCCTGCATCCGCAGCAATTTGTTCTACTGTAACCTTATCAAAGCCGTATTTTCGAATGAGCTTTACGCCACAGTCGAAAATTTTTGCTTTGGTAGTGGCAGCTTGTTTGGCGCGGTTTGTCATAGTAGACATAAGATCACCTCGATCAATCTCTATAGATGGGCAGCTACTTCATAGGCATCCCAGATTGCATACATAATGTTTGAAACTTTGCGGGCGTCGCCGATTAGATGCAGTTCAGCGATTTCATATTTAAATGCCTGGTACAGAGAATTTTCCGAAGTGTAGCCTACGGCTAGAATTACACTGTCAGCAGGGTAGTCCTGCTCTTGTCCATTATGCTGGATTAAGACGCCTGTTGGTGTGGTTTTTAAAACTTTGGCATCTGTTAGTACAGTAACGCCGCAATAGGGAACTAGTTTTTCTAGCATATCCGAATTGGCATGACAGAGGGGTCCGTTTAGGGCTAGCAGCTTGTCTTGAATTTCCACCAGAGTAACATTTGTATTGGTTTTGGCCAGCCAAATAGCAAGCTCGCAGCCCACTAAGCCGCCGCCGACAATCACGACCTGATTACCTGGGTCAACTTGTTTTAACAATACTTCGGCAGCCGAGTATACCTTGCTGTTATCGCCGAGACTGAATCGCTTTGGTTTAGAACCAGTTGCGATTATCAGGGAATCGGCGGAAGTTTCTTTTATCATAGAAGGAGTCATTTCCGTATTGAGATGGATTTCTACTCCCAATTTGTTGAGGGTATGTTCATACCAGGCGACAAGGGCGTGATCATCCTCTTTAAAATCGGGCGCTCCGCCGGGAATCAGATTTCCGCCAAGGCGGCTAGTTTTTTCATAAATCACTGGGCTATGTCCGCGCAAGGCTAAAACTCTAGCGGCTTCACACCCAGCAACACCACCGCCGATAATGGCGACTTTTTTTCGGATTAAGGCGGGCGTTAATGCAGCTTCTTTTTCCCGGCAGGCCGCAGGATTTACGGCGCAATTTAAGGCCGAGTATTCTTGAATGCGTCCCATGCAGCCTTCCTGGCAAGAGAGACAGGGACGAATTTCAGCTAACTTATTGGCACGAAGTTTATTTACGTAATTTTCGTCCGCTAAGAGGGGGCGACCGAGGCTGATCATATCGCAAGCGCCATCATTGACAGCTTGTAGGGCTAAGTCGGGGTTATCCATTCGTCCGGCACATAGAATGGGCACGGAGACGACGTCTTTAATGATTTTCGCGTAGGGGATATAGAGACCTTTTTCTTGATACATCGGGGGATGGCTCCACCACCAGGAGTCATAGGAACCAACATCAATATCGAGGGCGTCATAGCCATAAGCGACTAACAGTTTGGCTGCTTCAATTCCCTCGGGAATATCTCGACCTTTCTCTTCAAATTCCTCACCAGGCAAAGCGCCTTCCCGCCAGTCTTTAATAAAGCTTTTCGGGCTGTAGCGTAAAGTAACAGGGAAGTCCTGGCCGCATCTTGCTTTAATTTCTTCCACAATTTCCCGAGCAAAGCGCAGGCGATTCGGCAAGGCTCCGCCGTACTCGTCGGTGCGATTATTGAAGAAGGAAATGGCAAATTGATCGATGAGATAACCTTCATGTACAGCGTGAATTTGTACGCCGTCAAAACCAGCGCGTTTAGCCTGAAAGGCCCCCTCGCCAAATTTTTTAACGATGGTTTTAATTTCTTCGATAGTAAGCTCCCGGCAGGTTTTATCAAGCCAGCGATGTTTGATTGGCGAAGGCGCCACCGGGGGAAATTCTCCTAAATTAGTTGGGATTGTTACCCGACCAAAGCCGCCGCTAAGCTGCAGAAAAATTTTCGCGTCATAGGCGTGGATGCGTTCCGTCATTTCCCGGGCGGTACGGATAAAGTGGAGCGGATTATGGGTGGAACAGGGAACACTGGGCATGCCATGCTCTTCAATGACGTTATCAACAAAAGTTACGCCCGTAATGATCAGACCAGTGCCGCCGCGAGCGCGGGCCGTATAATATTCGATGCCGCGCTGGTTAAAGCCGCCCTCGGCGTCGGCTAGACCTAATGGACCCATCGGCGCCATGGCAAAACGATTTTTAATTTCTAGGGAACCAATTGTTACAGGTTCAAAGAGCTTTTTATATTTGTACGACATACAAGACATCCTCATTTCATCTAGTGTATTCAGTGAATTGATTAAGTTAATTTTATAACAAGCAGAAAGAAGCGTCAAGGCTTGGTATTTTTGTCGATAAATTACCCTGATATGTTTATTCGTTGACAGTTGATTCCAATAACAGTACTATTTAGATAATAATTACGACTAAAATGATGATTATAGCTGAACTGTTGAAATAAAATATGTCCAATATATCAAACTTTAGCCCAAGGAGTGAGACATGTGCATGATTGGAAGGAGAAATATCAGAAAAATATCAATAGTACGATCCCACTGGCGTTTCAATACATTGCGGAACGGGTATTGGATGGGATTCTAGTATTTGATTGTTCGGGGAAAGTGGTATATACCAATCATGCAGCGTCTAAGATTTATGGGTATTCTGCTGAAGAGTTTAAGCAACTTGGCTTTCATGAATTGTATGCGATCCAAGAAGAAAGTTGTTTTGACAGACTGATGAGATCCGCGCGACAAGAGGCTGTTTTGTGCCAAGCAATTCACAGGAAGCGGGATAAGCTGACGTTTGCGGTAAGAATAAAGTATTGTAAAGTTCGGTTGGAAGAAACTGAGTTTCTGATGGGCATTTTTAATGGGAAAGAAGGAAATCAGGCCGATAAGCTGTTTCCTGACGACAGTGAAAAGAACTATCAACTGCTTCACGAAGAGCTACTAGCCGCCTATGAAGAGCTCATGGCATCGGAAGAAGAATTGCGACAGCAATTCGATGAACTTCTAAGCAAGGAAGGAAAAATCTATCAACAAAATACAGTACTTAACTTGCTGCATGAAATGACGGCAGGCCTCATGACAGATAATGATTCTGATGATGCTATCTTTGAAAAGATTGTCGCCGGAGTTAAGGAGCTGTTTCAAGCTCCTCATACATATGTGCATGTTTTCGATGAAGCCAAGGGGACCTATACAGTAAAAACAGGGACTGGGATGTTTACCACTCATAAAAATGAAGTGGATATTACCAAGGCGTTAGTCGGACAGGCTTACCGAACTGGTAAAGTTGCCGCTGTAAGTAATTATCATGCTTGGAAAGATCGGTTACCTCATTCTATATTTGACAATGTAGATTATTGTGTGGTAATGCCGCTTAAACAAAAAGACAGGATGTTTGGCGCTCTAGGGCTCGTCTTTGTTGAGCCAGGTCGGGTTTTATCAGAAGAAGAACTTTTTTTGTTGCAACGCTTTGCTGATCTGGCAGCCATTGCTTTGCGTAACTTTTTCTTAGTAGCTTCTTTGCGCAAGAAAATCGAAGAGCATCAACGAGAAGCTAAGCAGCGCAGGCAGTCAGAAGAAAGATTTTTTACAGCTTTTCAAATGAGCCCTAGTGCTGTAGCCATTGCCAGAATCGATGGCACCTATGCCGATGTCAACGAAAGCTTTTGCCAAAGTACGGGTTATACGAGAGCTGAATTGATCGGCAGTACACGAGAACAAATTGGCCTTTGGCATGAAGCAGATAAAAAGCGATTGTTAGAGGAACTCGAAAAACAGGGGCAAGTAAATAATCTAGAAGCATGGTTTCGTCGGAAAGATGGACGAGAAATTTGCGGACTGATGTCAGCGAGAATGGTCACCATTGAAGATGAAAGATATATTTTAACGATTACTCATGATATTACGCAGCGAATACAGGCGGAGCGGCAGCGCAGGCAACAGGAAGCGGCACTGATCGATAGCCGGAATATGCTGGCTGTCGCAGCTGGGCTGGCGAGTTTAGGACCATGGGAATATACTCCGTCAACGGGGCTATTTACTTTTAGCGATGAGTTTTATAATATATATGCTACGAATGTAGCGAACGAAGGCCTTTCAATGTCTTGGGATCACTATGCTCAAGAATTTGTTCATCCCGAAGATCTGTGGATGCTAAAGAATGAACAGAACTTTCTTCTTTCCAGTGAGCGGGTCGAAGCAATTGAACCGGTCGATGATCTGGTTCATCGAATTATTCGGCGAGACGGTCAAGTCCGTACTGTTCTGGTGCGGCGATTTGCTGTAAAAGATGCGGCAGGTCGCTTTATCAAGGTTTACGGTACCAACCAAGATATTACTGAACGCGTGAAGATTGAAGCCGAGAAAACTAGGCAGGAGGAAGCCATTAAGCATATGGCTTATTTTGACTCATTGACAGACCTGGCCAATCGACGGCAACTGAATGAATGGTTAGCTGCTGAAATGGAACATGCTCGCAGAGGAGAAGCTTATGGTGCTGTTTTGTTTATCGATTTAGATGACTTAAAACTGATTAATGATACTTATGGCCACACTTATGGCGATAAAATTATTGTTGAAGCAGGGCTTAGAATTGTTAGTATAGTGGGAAAAGATGTTTTTGTGGCTAGAGTAGGCGGCGATGAGTTTGTTGTCGTTCTTTCCGGCATTAAGGAACACAGTAAAATCAAGAAAATTGTCTATGAGCTAAATATGGCATTAGGAAGAACCAAAGAAATTTTTGGCAGCCAGTTTCACATGGCGGCGAGTATTGGTATTGCTGCTTATCCTGCTGATGGCAGTACAACAGAAGAAATCATTAAAAATGCCGATAATGCCATGTATGCTGCGAAAAGAGGCGGCAAAAATTGTTGGCGCTTTTATACGGAAGAGATGCAACAGGAAGCCTATCAGGAAATGCGATTGACGAACTCGCTGCGTTATGCCTTGGCGTTACAGGAGTTTTCACTTGTTTATCAGCCACAGATTGATCCTGTCAGGAAAAAAATCATTGGCTTTGAAGCGCTGTTACGTTGGCGTAGCGCCGAACATGGCATAGTATCGCCGTTGCAGTTTATACCGCTTGCTGAACGCGCTGGTCTGATTCCTGATATTGGACAATGGGTGCTCAACGAAGCCTGCCGCTTTGCTCGCCGTCTGACAGATCAAGGGTGGAGCGAAGTTCATGTTGCCGTAAATATATCGGCCAAACAAATTGTCAGAGATGATTTTATTGCTATCGTTTTAAATGCCATGAAAGCAGCAAAGATTGAAGCGCAACAGTTGGAGTTGGAAATTACCGAGAGCTCGCTGATGGCGTCAATGGAGGATGCTGTCAGTAAACTAATTCAGCTTAAGAACCTAGGAATAAAGCTGTCCCTTGATGATTTCGGTACGGGCTTTTCCTCATTGACTTATTTACTGAATTTACCTGTGACAACACTTAAGATTGATAAGTCTTTTATTGATATGATCACAGCTGAGGTTCCCGGGGTAAAAATTATCAGTTCGATCATTAACATGGCTCACGATATTAATATGAAAGTTGTGGCGGAAGGAGTAGAGACGGAAGAACAATTGGCCTATTTGCTGGATCACCGGTGTGATTATATTCAAGGCTATTTGTTTAGTCGCCCGCTTACCGAAACTGCGGCAATTCAACTACTTATAGAGCAGGCAGAGAATCTATATAAGCCGATAAAATAGTCTAGTGTAGTTAAAGTAGTTGAAGGAGATAAGTAAGATTTATGGAAATATAATAAGTTTGGCACAAATATGTGTTATATTTTTAATATAAAACAATGAATAGATAGGCGGATAGATAATGAAGATTTCGAAGCAAGATGCGTTAATCTGGTTTGATTATTTTTCACAAATGGGCGATAACGAAGCATTTACTGTAAAACATGAAGAGATTGTTTATGCGGTCTTTGCTCAAATTGAAGCAGCAATTGATCAGCGCAATGAACAGCTAATGGCTGAAATTACAGACTTAAAAAACTTAGAAAATAGAACTTTGTTTGTTGGTAATGACAGCAAATTTCCCAAAGGCTGCCGCTCCTGCCTGCTAGGGACAGGGCTAAGTGCAATTCGAAAAACGAACAAATGCAATTTGGAATGTAAGTTCTGTTATAATTATGGCGAGCTAGATGATATTCGGCCCGTTGGCGAGGGCTTATGGGATATTGGCGGCACGAAATTTTATGAGAAGGATCTCGATTTGCTTCTCTCCATTCACAAAAAGCCAACAGGGATTTCTTATGTTTATTTAGAGCCGTTCATGGAAATTGAAAAATACTATTCTATTATTCGAAAATTTAGCGAAGCTCAGATTCATCAGCACTTATACACCAATGGCACGTTAGCGACCGAAGAAACTTTGAAAGCCTTAGGCGAAGCGGGGCTTGATGAGATTCGCTTTAATCTCGGCGCTTCTAACTGTGCCGATAAAGTCATTGCGAATATTGGTTTGGCAAAAAAATATATTAAAAATGTAGGAATTGAAACGCCTATGACACCGGAGTTTTTCGAAGCGTTTTTCAAGAAGAAGGAAGCAATTTTTGCCACTAAACTTGATTTTATCAATTGTGCCGAACTTCATTTAAATGCCAATAATATTGATAATTACTATGGGGAGAATATGTATATTTCTCGCCATGGTTATATATCACCGATTTGGAGTCGAGAACTGACTTTGAAATTCATGAAAATTGCTGCGGCAGAACAATGGGACTTGGTTGTTCATGACTGTTCTAATAATACCAAATTTGCCCGTAGCTTAAATTTGAGCAGCAAAGAAGGCATGTGGTTTGGCGCCAGTAATTATGCCTGTGAGTTTGCGATGATTCCTTATGAAGTTTTTATGCCAATTCTCAATGATGATAATTTTAAGTTTTTACAGGAAGAAGAACTGCCTGAAGAATATAAACCGGAACTCGTTGTGTTGTAGAATGGCGTGTTATTTAGTTAGTTGATCTAGTTATATATTGAGAGTACTTTTTTGAATTTATAAAAGAACATTTAATAACTGTTATCGTTAGATTTCATAGAGTTGGAAGTGAAAAATGACTATGGTTCATTATTGAAATGAATCATAGTCATTTTTCTAATAAAGTCGTTGTAGTAAATGAAAAGAAACTAAAATCTTTCGGAAAGGGGTAGTTATTCTTCAGCATAATCAATGCCAAACCACTGGGCATTGTCATCCCATTTAAGGATATATTTCCAGGTGCTTGTGCCTGAGCCGCATTTGAGTAGTATTGTGTCGCCTTGTAAAAATACTTGTACACGCGTACCTATGGAACCATAAAATTCATTCCAACGATAATTTTTTAAGTCTTTCCAATTGAGATATTTTACGAAGTTTCCAGTTCTATCTATGCCAAATATATCAACTCCACAGACTCCGTCAGAACCTTGGGCGATAGTTACATAAATGCGAATTCCAATATCTGTTTTGACTTCGTAAATTTTATCGCCCCAAAAGGGATAGCGCACACTGGATTTATTGGCAAGGCCAATTTGAGTGTAGGCTGTTCTACCGAAAGCTGTTTTTTGACCGTAAACCCGGATAACATGGTCTTGGTCCTGGCCAAAGTCGCAGAACTGATCGTCCACGCTAGAAAAACGCATATTAAAGGGGGTTTCTTGCAGTTTGCCGGCGAAGCCGCCTAACAGTACAGGGGAGGATAATTGCATAGCTGATCCAAGACTAGGAACAATCCATAAAGCTGCTAGCAAAACCATTATGGTTATTCTTTGCATTTTATGACCTCCTTGCTAATGAATTATTTCAGTTGTAAATACGAAATATCAAAGGTAGTTGTTGTGTTATTCCATTTTAATACATAGACCCATTGTCCCATGGTTTGAACTGTTGAAAAATAGGCTTTCAGTGTTCCGAGAATATAGATTTTGTCACTGTCAGTCGCTACGCTATAGACAGCATTTAAGGGGCTGTGAGGTGCTCTTTCGGTGATTTTAGCATTTGAATTTTTTCGGCGTAATTCTTGATAAAAAGTTTGTAGCGGGATCTGATCTTGCGGATAAAATTTGTTCCAATTATCTTGGTCAGCTAGCGTAATAAATCGACCCTCTTTTGTTTTAGCAATTACGGCGATAGCCATATTACTGAGTATCGTATTGGAGGCATCAAAGCCTGTTATTACATAGATGCGTAGATCGTTATTACTTGAAAGTGCGTAAATATGATTTAATGAGCTCATGGTGAGCGGCACTGTATTTTGCGGCTCACTAGGAGAGCCTATTTTGAAAATACCGTTTTCCGCATAGACTCGTACTGTGTCACCAGGGCTGCTGCCAAAGTCATGATAGCCAGGATTTTTGCTTGACGGTACTTTATCATAATTAATTGGTAATTCATCGCCAGAAGAATTGGCAACTTCTATTAAAATTACAGGATCAGAAAAATGAATCAGTAGTTTTTTTTCACTTGCTACAGCATGACTTTGAGATAATCCACTCATCCCTAGCGCGAAAGATATTAAGAAAATAAATAGTATTTGTTTTGAGAAAGACATTTTTTTACTTGGCTTCAAGGTAATTCCTCCTTTACTTATAAGTCATTTCAAAAAACAAAGTACCACTTGAGTACGGTGCAATATCATAGGGCTGAAATATGACTGTAAATTTACCTTTGCCTGTTAAACAATAATTAGGTACATAGCGTGCGTTTTCTAGAACCATTTTAGCGACATTTGTAGGATATTCGCGGGGATACAAAAAGAGATTTCGATCCTTGGCATTTTGCACAATATTGTCGTAAATAACTTGCCTGCATTGGGCGTCCCATCTGATGATTTGGGGAAATGGGACAAGATCGCCTGTTTTCAGATTAAAAGTATAACCAGTTGTATAACGCATAGGATGAGCTCCGCCAAAGTCTTTCCGGGTTTCTATTGTTAGGCTGGCAAAGTCATCATCAATATATTGCACTTTATAAGTCATTTTTCCACCATAGCTATCTTTCATAAAGCCGCGGCTACTTAGGTCATTTACGGTATTTTGAATTCCGTTAATAAATGAATTTACAACAGCGTCCTCAATATATTTGTTCATTTTCTCTTGAGAGTTTTGATTAGTCATTCCATCAAAATGAGGATAAGTCATCGTAATATAATCACCTTGGTAATCATAAGTCTCAACTAATACACCGGAAGCTGAGACAAACTGGGTGTTAGTGAGAAGTAGGTAGGTGCCAAAACATAGTGCCAGCAATAAAACCGTTACGCGTCTGTGCAGGGTCATGGGTGCTAACCTCCTTATTATTATGCTATAAACCATAAGGTTTACCGCTAATCACAGAAATCCTGCCAATTATCTAATTAATTTGACAAAAAAATCATAAGTAAAAAGAATTTTTCAAAAGGAATTTTGCCTGTCTATAGCTAATATAATTAGGCACGTATCTTATAATATATAAAGCGGATCAGAGAATAAGAGAGGTCCAATTACTTCCGGCAAGCATCGCTGCCGGAGTAATTGGGCTTTTTTCTTTTGGAGGAGGGCATATGATAAAACATTTTGACGTAATTGTCATTGGCGGCGGCGCAACAGGTACAGGAATTTTGCGCGACTTGTCTATGCGCGGCATTAAGGCGTTCTTAGTAGAACAGCGTGATTTGGCTTATGGCACAAGCTCGCGGTTTCACGGGCTCTTGCATAGTGGCGGCCGTTATGCTGTGAAAGATGGCGCGGCAGCGCGGGAATGTATTGATGAAAACACCATATTGCGACGTATTGGCAAGTATTGTGTGGAACCAACCGAAGGCTTTTTTGTTCAGGCGAAGGGTGACGGTGAAGAGTATGCGCTAAAATGGTTAAAAGCTTGTGAAGAAACGGGAATCCCTGTATCAAAGCTATCCGTTGACGAGGCGCGCAAACTAGAACCGGCATTATCGCCAGATATCGAGGCGGCTTATCGTGTGCCTGATGGGGCGATTGATGGCTTCCGGCTAGTATGGCAAAATGCCCAGTCGGCACAGCGCTATGGCGGTGTTGTTCGAACTTATACAGAGGTTGTAGCGATCCATCATAGTAATGGGCAGGTGACTGGTGTTGTTGTCCGCAATACTTTGAGCGGCGAACAGGAAGAAATTGGTTGTAATATGATCGTGAACGCGGCTGGTTCCTGGGTTGGCAAGATTGCGGCGTTGGCAGGAGTCGAGGTTAATGTTCATCCTGATCGCGGTACGCTCATTGCTTTCAATCATCGGTTTACGAATCGGGTTGTGAATCGTCTGCGTCCACCAGCTGATGCTGATATTTTCGTACCGCATGGTTCGATTACCATTCTTGGTACTACCTCAGTCGCTACAGATAGACCAGATGATTTTGCTGTCAGCAAGGATGAGGTTGTGCGTCAAATCAATGAAGGCAAGGCGCTGTTTGGCGATATTTATGATTACCGTATTTTACGTGTTTTTTCGGGCACGCGGCCCATTTATAGTCCCGGCGGAGCGGGACGGAGCGCCTCGCGTAATTTCGCGATTCTTGATCATCAAGAGCTTGATGGTTTGCACGGTCTTGTTACCATTGTTGGCGGCAAGTTGACGACGTATCGTCTCATGGCTGAAAAGACCGTAGATAAGGTATGCCAACTGCTCAAAATTCAGGCAGCCTGTCGTACCGCTGACGAACCTTTAGTGTTACCTATCCCTGAGACGATTATGAGTGCGGCTAAACAGCATCTGCCAGCTTTTGGGGTGGAACGGGCGGCAGCGCGGCTCGGCAGTCAGATGGAAGCGGTGGCGCAGTGTATCGAGAAGGATACAACAAAGAGTCAGCTTGTCTGTGAATGTGAAATGGTGACTTTAGCTGAAATCGAAACAGTGGCAGCTGATGCGGCAACTTTTACGCTTGATGATATACGGCGTAAAACACGCATGGGCATGGGAACGTGTCAGGGCGCTTTTTGCGGCCTACGGGGAGTCGGTGTTATGGTAACCCAGGGGCTGCATCAAGAGCGAGCGGCGACGGAGGTACTTTCTGAGTTTTTGGAAGCGCGGTGGGGCGGCGTGCGTCCTGTCTTGTGGGGAAATCAATTAAGAGAAACAGAGCTTACGCGTGCGATTTACGGTGCGACACTAAATATCAATGGAGAGATGCATGATGAAAAAGAGTGATGTCATTGTCATTGGCGCGGGTCTTGCTGGATTAACAGCGGCATCAGCGGCGGCGAAAGACGGCCACAGTGTAACCCTATTGACGAAAGGGGTCGGAACACTGGCTTTTGGCGGCGGTGTCATTGATATACTAGGTTACGCACAGCAGCGTCGCCTGCAGAGCCCGCGTGAGATTTTTGCGGCTTTACCTAAAGAACATCCCTATGCGATTAGCGGTCAAGCGGCTGTGGAACAAGGCGTCGAATATATTCGTAATCTTTGCGCGGCAGCGAATTATCCTTTGGACGGTTCGCTTGATGAAAATATTTTAATTCCGACAGCGGCGGGAACCTTGAAACCAAGCTGTTTGGTACCGAAAACGATGAATGCCGCTGATATGCCAGCGGCAAAGGCAATTACGGTGATTGGCTTTGAAGGCCTTAAAGATTTTTATCCGGCTATGGTTATTATGGGCCTTAAAGGACATAAAGGTTATGGTGAGAAGCAATTTTCATCCCTAATGGTACGGACTGATTTAGCGCAAGGCCGAGATATTACGAACTTAGATATAGCCAGATGGCTTGATCAGGAAGCGGCGCAGGCCAGTCTAGTTCAGCAGATTTCTGCAACTGTTGCCCCTGGCAGTTATATTCTTATGCCACCTGTGCTGGGAACTGAGCCAAGTTATGATTTGTGGCAGAAGGTAGAAGCAGCCACAGGCTGTCGTGTTGTGGAAGTGGCAGCACCGCCGCCGGCAATTACGGGCAGTCGGCTACGGACGTTACTCATGCGAACGATCAAAGAGCAGGGAATCCGGCTGATTGAGCATACTCATGTGAGGCGGGCGGAATATCAGGGGAAACGCTGCAGCGCTGTGATTACGCAGCATTTAGATCGGGAAAGAAGATACGAAGCGGGAGCCTTTATTTTGGCGGCAGGCGGATTTTTAGGCGGCGGCTTAGACGCGACGCCTGAAGGCTTCTATGAACCCATTTTTAATCTGCCTGTTACTTCAGATGGTTTAGCTTGCGCGCCAAGTGGCAGCTTGTTTGATTCGAATGAAGTATTTCGCGCCGGAATCCGTGTCGATGCTTTGCTACGGCCCTGCGATGCCAAGGGAGATGTGTTGTATGAGAATCTCCATGTGGCTGGCAAAATGCTGGCAGGTTATGATTACTCTGTTGAGAAATCCGGCAATGGTGTGGCTGTTGTTTCGGGATTTCAGGCAGCTCAGGCTGCGGTAAGGAGTGGGAAAAATGATTAAACAAAACACAATTGATCGCTGTACAGCCTGTGCGTCCTGCGTTATCGAGTGTCCTGTTACGAAAGCGACTGGAGAATTTCGCGGTCCGAAACTGCTCGGACCAGGTCAGGAACGGTTTCGTCTATTTGAAAACGATTTAGAAGCGTCCATTGACTACTGTACGAATTGCAAGAACTGCGATATTACTTGCCCCTCGAACGTGCCTGTATCGACATTGAATATGCTGGCTAAAACCGAGCTGTATCGCAAAAAGGGCCATCGCCTGCGGGATTGGATTTTATCTCATGGCGAATTGTTTGCGAAGCTAGGCAGCCCGGTAGCGCCGTTGACGAACTTTGGCATGAATTTTCCTGTCACCAAGGCCGTCTTGAGCTCCATTGGCATCGCAAACCGTCCGCTGCCATCTTACGCTAGCAAGAGCTTTTATCAACGCTTTAACGCTTACAAGCAAAAGCCAAGCGACAAGAAAGTCATTTTCTATCCTGGTTGTTATATTGGTTACAATACGCCCCAGGTTGGGATGGATCTTGTCGAGATTCTCCAGGCCAACGGCATCGAAGTCATTGTGCCTGATGTTGTCTGTTGCGGTACGCCAGTCGTTTCGAATGGCTATATGGATACGGCTCGTGAAAAGGCGAAGCATAATATTGCCGAGCTGGCCAAATGGGCCGAGAAGGGCTATCCGATCCTGACTTGCTGTACGAGCTGCGGGCTGATGCTGAAACAGGAATACTTGGAGTTGTATCAGATTGATGGCGCTGAAACAGTAGCGCAGCACCATTATGATGCTGGTGAATATTTGTTAGAGTTGCAAGAAGCCGGAAAATTAACTGTGAACTTTACAGCGCCGCCGGGAGAATTTTTATATCATGCGCCTTGCCATATGCGGGCGCAGGGGATTGGTCTGCCTGGATTTGAGCTGCTAAAGGATATTGACGGAATGCAGATCATCGAAGCAAACGCTGGTTGCTGCGGCATTGCCGGAAGCTATGGTTTTAAGCAGGAGAAATATGATATTTCCTTGAAAATCGGTGAAAAACTCTTTGAAGCAGTCCAGAAGAATCCTGATGCAACTGTTGTTACGGAGTGCGGCACTTGTCAATTGCAAATCATACATGTAACCGGGCGAAAAGTGCTTCATCCCATATCGCTCTTGCGGCAAAGCATGACTAACTAATAATTTTTAATAGGCCCCAACCTTGGCAGCGTAGCAGCAAAGGTTGGGGCTTTGATTTCATTGAATTATTCTATTTAGTACGGCTAGTGGTGTTTGCATTTTGTGAATGGTGGTATCTAAAAGGTTACTATGGTACTTTAAAGTGCGTACTTGATAAAAGCACACTGATGCTATATTATAAGTTCATAGCAGATTTAAATTAGTATATTTAGCTATACCGCAAGCCGTTTTGTTTTATCTAAGGCTTGCGGTATAAAAATGGCATATAGGTGTATATGCACCTTATAAAATAAATTAGGAGGAATTGTAATGAAATCTTTATTTGACTCAGTGAATTTAGCGGGAATGTCAGTTAAAAATCGGTTGATCCGTTCGGCTACTTATGAGGGGATGGCCAATCAACAGGGGCACTTGACGCAAGATTTATTTCAACTTTATGAAGACCTTGCCAAAGGCGAAGCAGGGATCATTATTACTAGTGTTACGGCTGTAAGCCCACGCGAAAAATGGATTCCTTGGCAACTCGGCATTGACAATGATAGTTTTATCGAAGAATATAAAAAATTAACTGACACAGTGCATGAATATGGTGCGAAAATTATTATGCAGATTGGGGCAATTGGCGCTCAGACTATGGATGATAACAATCCTGATCGTGCCATGAAAGGTCCTAGCGCGGTCACCGATATAGGTTATGGGACTACACCGCTAACCTTGGAGCAGGAAGAGATTCTGGCTTTTGAAGAAGAATTTGCCGCCGCAGCTTGGCGAGCAAAACAAGCTGGTTTTGATGGAGTACAGGTGCATGCTGCGCATGGTTATTTGCTAAGTAAATTTCTTACGCCCTATTATAATTTGAGAGCAGATCAATATGGTGGCAGTATCGAAAATCGCAGTCGATTTTTAGTCGAAACATTTCAGCGAATTCGCGAACGAGTTGGTGTTGACTATCCGATCCTGCTCAAAATAAATGCTGACGATTTCATGGAAGATGGCATGTCTTTTGAAGAATGTAAATATGTGTGCCAAAAGCTGCAGATCTTTGGTTTAAGTGCGGTAGAATTGAGCGGCGGAAGTCGATCTTCGCGACAAGGCGAGGGATATTCACGTCCCAATCCGCGAGTTCACTCCTATTTCTTTTCCTATGCAAAAGAACTACAACAGGAAGTTGCGGTTCCGGTTATTGCAGTCGGGGGAAATCGTGATTTTGTGGCAGTTACTAATTTGCTCAATGAAAGCGAGATAGACTTCTTTTCTTTTGCCAGACCGCTGATTCGGGAACGAAATTTGTTCAGTCGCTGGAAGTCTGGTGACACGGCGCCTGCCTTGTGCATTTCCTGTAATCGCTGTTCTAAGTTTGGAAATAATCATTGCATCTTTAACGAAAAATGATATGAAGCTGTTCTTATTAATAGTGATAAAATGCATGGTAACTTTTGCTATTTAGAAAAGATGGTGCTACAATTTAAATTATACATAATGTACAAAGAAGTGCAGGACAGCGGGAATGCTGTCCTGCCTTTTTTTGTAACTTATGAATTTTAGGAGGTGTTCTAGTATGTTTAAAGATGTACTAACTATTTCTGTTGTTACGTTTAACGCCGTATGGGGAAATAAGGAGAAAAACCTCAATCGAATTAAGGATTACATTGAATGCGCCGCTCGGAAAGGAAGTCATTTCGTAGTGTTTCCAGAGATGTGCTTGACTGGTTATGATGATGAGGCAGCTAAACCGAAAGCCGAAAAAATGCAGAGCTTGTTGGCTGAGACTATTCCTGGACCGGCAACGAATCAAATTGCTGAACTGGCAAAACAATTTGGACTGTACATCATTTTTGGTATGCCGGAAAAAGACGCGCAAAAATCCGATACAATCTATAATGCGCTGGCTATTTTCTCACCTGAGGGACTCGTCGGTTCTTATCGTAAGATGCATTTGCCTTCCCCGGAACCAAACTGGGCAACGCGGGGCGATAAACCATTTATTTTAGATACACCATGGGGGCCTGTAGGCTGTAATATTTGCTATGACTCTTATTGTTTTCCGGAAATGGTTCGTTATTATGCCGCTATGGGTTGTCGGCTATATATCAATTCGACCGCTTTGGCTAAATGTCATGGCCGCGGCTTGGGGACAACAACGTTGGAAGCCAGTGTGATTCGAGAAGGCGTTTATATTGCTTCGGCCAATCTTGGTGGTTTAGATGTAGATAATTACTTCTGGGGCGGTAGTAGTATCATTGGTCCTAGCCGAAAGACTTGGGAACCTTATTATTACGCTGGCCACAAATTTACAGATGAAGTGGCTGATGAATCGGAGATGTTTACTGCAACTATTGATCTGTCGCTGGCGGAGCGCGGGCTTTATAAGCACAATCCCGCTGTAGATGGGACTGATTTTAGACCTGATAAGTATATTGCTATGTACCAAGAAATTCTGAAGAATCCTGATTTCGGTAAATAGCATTGGCTTAACTATAGTAGAGCAAGGCATCGATTCCTGTAGTACAGGGGATCGATGCCTTTTGCGCTTTGAAAATGAGATTAGATTCGTTATCCTTAAAGTGATATAATAAAAACTAAAATGTTGACGTGATAGGAGAAGCGAATCATGTTTGTTATAAAAAAGTTTTGGGAAGATCCTTATCTAACCGAATTAGACGCTAAAGTAACGAGTGTTGATGGCGATCATGTCACAGTTGACCAGACGATAGCCTTCGCCTTTTCCGGCGGGCAAGAATCAGATACTGGCACTATTGGTGGCTATAAGATCCTGAAGGCGGAAAAACGAGATCAGCAGATTGTCTATCAACTGGAAGGCCATAATCTTTCAGTTGAAGACGCTGTTTTAATCAAGATTGACTGGGAACGGCGTTATCGTCTTATGAGACTGCATTTTGCAGCAGAGATTGTTCTGGAGCTGGTAACTCAGCGATTTAATCATCCCGAGAAGATTGGGGCGCATATTTCCGAAGACAAGGCAAGAGTCGATTTTTATTGGCAAGGCAACATCTCGCAAATTTTTGATTCGTTGCAAACAGAAATAGAAACTCTTGTTAAAAGCAATTTGCCGATCCGAAGTGACTTTAGCGATACTCTAAATGAGGTTCGTTTTTGGGAGATCGAAGGCTTCGCCAAAGTTCCCTGTGGGGGAACTCATCCGAAACGAACTGGCGAAGTTGGCAAGCTTTTGCTTAAAAGAAATAATATTGGCAAAGGTAAGGAAAGAATTGAGATATATTTAAAATAGACCAGGTTTTGTTTATTGAATTTCAAAAAACGCTATGATATGATGAAGACAAATAAAAAGACTGGAGTTGAAAAGATGATTATTCTTTCTTGCTAAGTTTACAAAGCATAATAAATGATAGAGCGAGGACGCCTCTTGTTTTGTTATGCCTAGGCAAGAAAGATACTAATTCTTTTCACTCAAAATATATCCTTGACATGCCCATTTTAGGGCTTGGTTTTGCTGTATTTATGAGCTGCAAGAAAGTACTTTCTTGCAGCTTTATAATTTTATTACAGGAGGATAATTTATGTCTTTAATAAGTGTTTCAAATGTAAGCTTCGCCTATGATGGCAGTTATGATAACATTTTTGAAAATGTGAGTTTTCAAATTGATACAGATTGGAAATTAGGCTTTATCGGAAGAAATGGTCGAGGCAAGACTACATTTCTCAATTTATTGCTTGGTAAATTTGAATATCGCGGTACGATTACGGCCAATGTCAATTTTGAATATTTTCCTTTTACAGTAACTTGCCCTGAAAATAGCACTATGGATGTCATCGAAAGCATTGATCCGGATTGTCTGCAGTGGCAGATCATGCGCGAACTTTCGCTGTTGCAGGTCTCTGAGGATGTTTTGTATCGCCCTTTTGCTACGCTATCTCAGGGAGAGCAAAGCAAAGTGCTGCTTGCTACTTTATTTCTTAAGGAAAATAGTTTCTTACTGATTGATGAGCCGACGAATCACCTGGACATGACCGCTAGAAAAATTGTTAGTGATTATCTAAAAACAAAACATGGCTTTATTTTGGTGTCCCACGATAGAGCTTTTGTCGATCACTGTGTTGACCATATTCTTTCGCTGAATAAAACAAATATTGAAATTCAAAAAGGCAATTTTTCGTCTTGGTGGGACAATAAACAACGACAGGATCGGTTTGAGCTTGCCAAAAATGAAAAATTGCGCAAAGACATTACCCGCCTCCAGTCCGCTGCTAAGCGTACAGCCGATTGGTCTGATAAGGTAGAAAAAACCAAAGTAGGTATAAGAAACTCAGGGTTACGGCCAGATCGAGGCTACCTGGGCCACAAATCGGCTAAAATGATGCAACGCGCCAAGTCACTAGAAGCAAGACAAGAAGCGGCTATTGACGATAAGTCCAAGCTACTTAAAAATGTTGAAACTTCGGCTCGATTGCAACTTTCCAAAAGTTCTTTTTATGCGGAGCGTCTGGTAGAACTTGATCAAGTAACGATAGATTATGACAGCAAGATCGTATGTGAGAATATAAGTTTTACGATTGAACGAGGGGATCGAGTAGCCCTTTATGGTAAAAATGGTTCAGGAAAATCTAGTCTTATGAAATTAATCTGCGGCGAAGACCTGTCTTATCGGGGGACGCTAAGAAAAGCAAGCCAGCTTCGCATTTCTTATGTCCCGCAAAATACTGCACACCTTACAGGGAATCTTACTAATTACGCCAGAGAGAATGGGATTGATGAAAGTATTTTCAAGGCTACTCTAAGGCAACTTGACTTTTCTCGAGTGCAATTTGAAAAAGATATGGCTCATTTTAGCGGCGGACAAAAGAAAAAAGTGCTGATTGCTAAGAGCCTTTGCGAGAAAGCGCACTTGCATATCTGGGATGAACCACTTAATTTTATTGATGTGATTTCTCGCATGCAAATCGAAGAACTGCTGCTTGATTACTCACCGACCATTTTATTTGTTGAACATGATAGTGAATTTTGTGATAATATTGCAACAAAGATTGTCAGACTCTAAATTTATTGTAAAATGAAATTTGATAGACGGCATAAATGAGTGAGAGAATCTGTGGTAATGAAAGGGGAAAAACATGATTATTCAACCGACTGTAAATGAATATGGTACGTTAATCAACATTTGGGAAAACGCAGTTCGAGCAACACATGATTTTCTTACAGAAGAGGATATCCAGTTTTATAAACCACTAATTTTGAACGAATATTTTCAACAGGTGAAATTATTTTGTCATAAAGATAGTAAGAATCAAATTACTGGCTTTATGGGTATAGCCGATGGAAATTTAGAAATGTTGTTCATTGATCCTAGATCACGGGGCCAAGGCCTAGGAAAAGCGTTACTGCTTCATGCGATAGAGCAAGAAAAGGTCGAACATGTCGATGTGAATGAGCAGAATGATCAAGCGATTGGTTTTTATAAGCATATAGGATTTCAAGTCATAAGTCGTTCTGAATTGGATGGACAAGGGAAACCATATCCTATTTTGCACATGAAATTGACTACTCACGCGGGGCGTTAACTAATCTAAAAAAAAGAAAGGCGTTAGAAATAACGTAAGAAGTAAAAATGATTCTAAAAGTACTTGTTGATAATAATACGCTTATTGATCGGTATTTTCTCGGCGAACCGGGAGTATCTTACTATATCGAAGAAAATGGCATAAAGCTGCTATTTGATGCAGGCTATAGCGATGTATTTTTAAAAAATGCCCGTAAAATGAATATTGATTTAGGAGCAATCAATTCGATTGTGCTTTCACATGGCCACAATGACCATACGGGAGGACTCTTTTATTTAATTCAATATTATACGGAGCTTTTTATGGAGCATGGCATATATAACAAGCCCCAACTGATTGCTCATCCTGTGGCGTTTAAGAATAAGTGGGAAGGTCAGGTCGATATAGGCTCATTAATTAACGAAGATAAATTGAGGCAGCATTTTGATTTAATATTAAGCAAATCAGAGCTATGGCTGACTGACAAGTTAGTTTTTCTAGGTGAAATTGAACGGAAAAATGACTTTGAAAACCAAAGGCCGGTCGGAACAATTCGCTGTGAAAAGGGCGATGTTCCTGATTTTGTTCTTGATGATTCGGCATTGGTGTACAAGTCTGCAGACGGTCTAGTTATCATAACAGGCTGTTCTCATGCGGGAATTTGCAATATCATCGAAACAGCAAAAAAAGTTTGTAATGATACAAGAATTGCCGATATTATCGGCGGGTTTCATTTGCTGAATCCTAGTCAAGATTTGCTTGACAAAACGTGTGAATATATGAAGAAAAATAACGTTACCCATATAGCTCCTTGTCATTGTACGGATTTGTCTTCTAAAGTTGAGTTAGCTAAAAATTTTTCGATACAAGAAATTGGTGTTGGCTTTGTCCGGGAATACAAATAAATTTAAGTCAGAACCTTATCGGGATCGTCATTCGACAGATCCGATAAGGTTCTTTTTATATTTTTATATTTGACAAATCATATATAACTTTGCTAATATAAAAATGAAAATAATCCCAGATTAGGGGGCGCAAAATGTCACTACATCACACACTATTAGGCTTGTTATCTTATGAACCGATGACTGGATATCAGTTAAAACAGTTTTTTGAGGGGTCGATTAATCATTTTTGGAATGCTCATATTAGTCAAATCTATCGTGAACTTACTTCGATGGAAAAGAAGGGCTTGGTAACATTCTGCATTGAACCGCAAGACGGTAAACCTGATAAAAAGGTCTATTCTGTGACGCCGGAAGGTATGGCGTCATTTAAGAAATGGCTGCGGGAATTTCCGGAAATGCTGGATGAAACGGTGCGTAGTGAATTTTTGGCGCGGATATTTTTTGCTTCCTATATGGATGTACCTGACTTGATTTATGAATTGCGGCGGTTTCTACGCAAGCAGCAAGAACAGCTTTGTACGTACAAAGAAATTGAGGCCCATATTCAAAGCCAACAAGAGCATGGTGAAGCTAAAGCCATCTTTTGGCGCATGACAGTTCGCCGCGGTATGAAAACGACGGAAGCTGCTATAGAATGGGCTGAAGAATGCCTGCAATTATTAGCAGGCAAGGAACAGCAGCAATAAATTTTATCTAGCAGTTTTACCGATAGAATTACAAAATGAAAGGAAGGTTGAGTCAATGAAAATGGTAGCAATTAATGGGAGCCCTAAAGGGAGATTAAGCAATACCGAGGTTATGGTAAACGCTTTTTTACAAGGCGCCCAAACGGCAGGGGCTGAAACAGAAAACATTTTCTTAGCGGAAAAGGAAGTGCAGCACTGTCGCGGTTGCTTCTCTTGTTGGTTTCATACACCTGGTCAATGCGTAATTCACGATGATATGGCTCAAGTCTTATCATTATGTGAAGGCGCCGATATTTGGCTATTAGCTACCCCACTGTATTTTGATCATGTTACCGGTATTCTGAAAGATTTTATGGATCGTACGATTGTGAAAGGGGATCCGCACTTTCAGCAAGACGCTAACGGTGAATGTTGTCACTTGAAAAAAACAGATGTGCCTTCACCAAAGCTTATTATGATATCAAACTGTGGTTTTTCGGAACGGTCCCATTTTCAAGTTGTTTCTCATTGGCTAGAGCGTGTCGCTCGCAATATGAAAACAGAAGTGCTAGGAGAATTCTACGCAACTCAAGGCGGCCTCTTACGGTCCGAGAGCGATGAAATGGCCCCAATTATTACGGAATATCTTAAAAATTTAGCAGAGGCTGGCCGACAAATTGCATTAGGTCAACAGGTTTCGGCAGAAATAAAACGATCATTAGAACAGAAGTTTGTACCTGATGAACAGTATATTCAAGCGGCAAATGCTTATTTCGATACTGTTTTGCAGAGTAAAGTATAAGAGTTACTATATAAAAACCTCCTGGATCAGAGCTGATACAGGAGGTTTTGCTTTGAAATGGCCGTAAAAGCAGACGAATGTTTTTGGATAGCAGGGATTGTAGCTTATTTGCCGAAGAGTTTTTTAACTACTTTAACTATTTGGTGTGTGCGATGGCTAATTTATATGTGCGGAAAATAAGCATATTTTTTTCTCTGATCGTTCTGGTTTTGTTACTTGGGAGTGCGAGCTCCACGTATGACAAAGATCAGAGCTCACAAGTGGGTCCATTCATTTTTAACTTTGACATATTAGAGGATAAAAATGCTGAGGAAGACATACAAACTGTGAGTGATCCCCAAAACGTTTCTCAATTCCGTTACTATAGTAAAAACGCGATCTCCCAAGGAATTTCACCATCGATCTATTGGGTAAGATTTGTGTTGCCAAATAATAATTTAACGGGGGAGAAACGTTTTCTCGAATTTATCAGCCCCAATTTTAGTAAAATTGATATATATTTTCCGACAGGGATCGTGAATGGTACAACGCAGTATACGGTAAAAAAGGTAGGGACTTTTAGACCGACAAGAAATAATGATGTTTTAAATAATACATGGACGATTGCCGTTCCAACGGAATATATGACTGGACAGTTTGTTTATTTACGGTTAGATACGGTATCTGCTTTTCGATTGCCTGTCCGAATTTGGGATGAAAAGGACTTTTTAGCACAGGCTCTTATTAAACATTTAAGTTACGGGATTTTTTTCGGCATAATTATTGCCGCTTTTTTATATAATTTTCTTGCTCTTTATATTTTAAAGGATAAGGCCTATTTCTTTTATGTCTTTTATGTGGCAGCTTCCTTTATTTATCAGCTTGCGGCTTGTGGCTATTTGCGACTTTTACTCGATCTAAGTTATCCGATGTATCGAGGAATTTTTTGGGCGTCATTGTCGATAGCCTTCATGTGTTCCGTTTTTTTCACTGGCTTTTTTCTTCGGGTACGTCGCGGTGAAATGATTTGGTTTAGGCTATTAGGCTCGTTTGTGGTCATTGCTTTGCTGGGCGGCGTTTTAGGAGTCTTAGGCTATGAACTTTCGGCGAATCGGATTGCTTATGGTTTAGGAATGACTTTGTCTGTTGCGTTTATGATTTTGGCATTTATTCGCTTTCGACAAGGGTATCAGCCTGCAAGGTTCTATTTGTTGGCTTGGGGCGTATTAGCGGTGGGCGTTTTCATTTGGACGATCTTGCCTTATCGACTTTTTGGTGTCAATGGCTTACTCGTGTCATCCGTAGTTGAAATGTTGTTATTATCCTTGGCATTATCGGAGCGATTTAAGCAATTGAGATTACGAGAGTTAATGCTTACAAAGCATATTGATTACTATAAAGATTTAAGTGATATTGATGAGTTAACAGGACTTTATAATCGACGTGGCTTGAATCGTGTGATCCAAAAAGCCATTAAAACAGCCGCACAGGAGAATCGAAACTTGTCAATCATGGTCTTAGATATTGATTTTTTTAAAAACTATAATGATAACTATGGTCATTGGCAAGGTGATCAAGTCTTAGTTTCTCTTGGCAACTTACTGTTAAATAATCTTGAAGTAGCTAAAATGGCATTCCGTTATGGCGGCGAAGAATTTGTTGTTTTAGTGACGGATATACAGCAGGCGGAAGTGATGAGGATTGCCGAACAAATCCGTCAAGATTTTGCTAAAATGGAGTTTATGCCCATCCATCAGCAGAAAGTATCTGTAACATTAAGTATCGGCGTAACGGCGTTTATGCCAAGTGATTCTATGGCAAGTTTATTTGAGCGTGCCGATAAGGCTCTATATGATGCGAAAGCGCAGGGGCGGAATCAGGTTGTTCAATTATGACAGAAGCAAAAAAAGTATACCGGCTATGATTATAAAAAGTCTACAATGAAATTATTCAAATTAGCAGGAAAAAAGTCGAAATAAAAGAATTCATGCAATATAATAGGTGCCATTGCTGAATTTACTTACGTTTACTCATGGCATAGCTATGAGGATATTAATTAGCGGGAGTGGGATTGTATGGATGATTTTCGTGTGCATGAACAAGACTTGAAATTTCTTCAGGGCTTTTTTGGTATGGCAATTTATGCTTTTGAAGAAGGTGCCTGCTTTTTTGTAACAGATAGAGAAAAAGTAACTTTTAAGTTGGAAAATGGTTTTCATATCCCGGGATTAGAGGTTGGCGGCGGTTTCAGTGACAGCGGCCCAGCGGCGCAGGCGATGAGAGCGCGAAAAGTCATTTCGATTCGCATTGCGCGAGATGTCTATGGTGTCAGACTCGTTGCTATAGCGGGGCCTGTTTGGGATGCTGCAGAATCGGAGGTTGTAGGTGCTTGGGTTCTGCCAATTCCGCGACAGCACACGATCGTAAAGGCTTTTGATTCTTTTGCACCGATTCTCGCAGAATTGATGCCTGAAGGCGCCTTCTTATATTTAAGTGACAGGCAAAAGTTTTTAAAACGCCAGTCTTCTAAGAAGTTCGATATGCCAACGATTCAGGCGGGAGACCCAATTCGTCAGGGAAGCACGGCTGATAAAGCGATGAATAGCAATCAACAGTCTTTAGAGGAGATTGACGCTAGTATCTATGGTTTTCCAGTATTAGCTGTATCATCGCCGGTGAGTGATGAAGAAACGAAAGAGGTTGTTGGTTCGTTTGGGATCGCTGTACCGAGAAAATTAGCCCGGGAGTTAAAGCAAGTTGTGATTTCTTTAGAAGAGGGGCTAGGCGATGTATCAGCGGCAGTAGAGCAGATTACGGCGGCAACTAGTGATATTAACGGGAATCAACAGACCTTACATAAAGAAATCGGCACGGTTGCTGAATTAGTTCAAAAGATTAATGAGGTAATGACTTATATTAAAAACATCGCCGATCAAATCAATATGCTGGGCTTGAATGCCGCCATTGAATCGGCTCGTGCTGGTGAGTTAGGTCGGGGTTTTAGTGTGGTAGCGGAAGAGATTAGAAAACTGTCCGATGTTTCGAAAAATACGGTCTTGCAAATTCGAGAATTAACAGATCAAATTGAACGGTCTATGAATACAACGAAGGCATCGTCGTCGGCAACGCTGACGATTGTACAGCAGACCGCTGCTTCGACGCAGGAAGTGAATGCCAGTATTGAAGAAATGACGGCCATTGCCAAAAATCTTGCCGTTACAGCTAGTGAGTTGTAGGCTTGGTTGCAGTCAGATCTTACATTTCAACAGCCTTTGTTTTTAAATTTAATAAAGTTTTATTATAAAAGATGTTTTTCTTTGTTGGTAAAGTCTCGCAGAGTTGCTAAGTTAGTGATTCTGTGGGACTTTTTTGTTTGTAATAAGACTCGTATTCTGTTGCTTAGTAAAAATTTACATATTCTTCATCTTATCTTAAAACTTATCGCTCTAATCCTTGTTATACTAAGGCTGAACTTTTAAGAACCTAGAACGAAAGGACGCTGAAGATGAAAAAGAACATTATAAAGGGTATTGCCCTGGCTTTGGTCAGTACGGTCCTGTTAGCTGGTTGCGGAGCGTCTTCAAACTCTGCGGGCAATGGTGACGCTGGGAAAAAGGTTAAAATTGAATACTGGCATTGTAATGCGGAAACCCAGGGGGGCAAAACGGTAGATGAACTCGTTAAGGAATTCAATGCCCAAAGTAAGGATGTTGAGGTTGTAGCACGATATAATCCCGATATGTATAAAGGCTTAATGCAGAACCTGCAAGCCGAAGTAGCCACAGGGAAATCTCCTGCTGTTGTACAAATCGGCTGGGCTTTTCTAGACTATTTTTCCAATAATTTTCAGTACGTAGAGCCGCAAAAGATTATCGACAGAGATTTTCCTGATGATAAAACCTTTTTGCAGGATAAATTTCTTCCTAATGTGTTAGGTCTAGCAAAAAATAGCAAGGGTGTTCAGGTTGGGATTCCTTACTCTTTAAGTACGCCTGTATTGTATATTAATAAGGATTTGCTGCGGCAAGCTGGTTTAAACGAAAATGGCCCGCAGACCTGGGAAGAAGTAATCCAGTTTTCTAAAGTGATTAAAGAAAAGACCGGTAAGTACGGTTTCTATATGCAAGAGCCGGCCGATAACTGGGCGCAGCAGTCTCTGATCGAAAGTAATGGCGCACGGATGATCACCGATGGTAAGGCAAGCTTTGCTTCGGAAGATGGGATTAAGGCTTATCAAGCTTATGCTGATATGGTGACAAAAGATAAATCAGCGTTGCATATTTCTTGGGGAGAAGGCGTGCAGTCCTTTATTGATGGCAATGTGGCGATGCTCTATACCACGATTGCTCAGCGAGCGAATGTTCAAAAAGGGGCTAAATTTGATGTTGCAGCTGTAAGTTCGCCTGTATGGCAGGGAAAACCAAGAAGATTACCAGCAGGCGGCTGTTTCCTCGCGATTACGGCGCAAAAACCAGAAGAGCAAAAAGCAGCTTGGGAGTTTATGAAGTTTTTGTATAGTGTAAAATCGATGGCGGAATGGACGAAGGGAACTGGGTATGTACCGCCGCGTAAAGATGTAGCTGAGGCCCAGGATGGTCTGAAAGATTTCTTAGCGAAAAATCAAATGATGGTTGCTGCCACTTCGCAGATGGATGGCGTAGTACCTTGGGCATCCTTCCCTGGTGACGCTGGCTTGCAAGCGGAACAGATCTTGCTTGATGTACGTGATCGAATTTTACAAGGAACAACTCCTGTTCGTGAAGGCTTGACAGAAGCGCAGAATAAGATCAATGCGTTGCTTAAATAACGATTGATTATTATAGGGAGAATTGTGAAAACGGTGGCGCCAGAAAGTCATTCTGGACCATCGTTTTCACGTATTTAGGTTCAAAATTCGTAAGCAAGATCGAAATAAAGGGGTGAGAGCATGGATAAAAAGCAAAAGCTTTGTGGGATCAAGCGCAGCACCTTGTGGGCCTGTGGCTTGATAATTCCTTCCTTGCTGGTTTTTACGATATTTATGTTTTATCCGCTGATTTACACGATTTACTTAAGCTTTTTTGACTGGAATATGATTAAGCCATTTAAAACCTTTGTGGGGTTGGACAATTATGTGGCTGTGTTTCAAGATCCGCTTACTTATGTAGTACTCAGAAACACTTTAGCTTATCTAGTCATTTTGTTGCTGCTTAATTGCGCCGCTCCTTATGTACTTGCTTTCGTTCTTTCCTTTGTGGTTAAGCGGGGGCGGGGCTTTTACAAAAGCGCCTTCTTTTTACCAAGTGTCATTTCACTCGTTGTTGGCTCCATATTGTATTTGTGGATCCTCAATCCTATATCAGGACCAGTGGCGATACTTGCTAAATATTGCGGGATAGTCCTGCCTGTCTGGAGTAAGACGCCAGGACTGGTAATTATGGTGCTGAGTCTGATTACGACGTGGAAAATATTTGGCTACAATTTCATCGTTATATTTGGCGGCGTAACCGGTGTCCCTCAGGAAGTGATTGAAGCTGCCCGTATCGACAATGTGCCGCTACACCGGATTTTTTGGGATATTGTATTGCCCATGAGCGGCGCTACGGGGATCTACATTTTTATTATCACTATAGTGCAGGGACTGCAGTATGTATTTACGCCAATCAAGGTAGTGACGCAAGGCGGGCCTGATAATGCCAGTTCAAATTTGATCTACAATGTCTACCAAGAGGCCTTTACTTTTTATCATACCGGCGTGGCCTCAGCTTTTGCCATCATAACGATGGTGTTGTTTATCGCCTTGCTCTTGCTAGAATTTAAGTATGTAGAGAAGGGTATCTATTATGAAAAATAATCAACAGTATACGTGGCATGTGTTGTTAGGGATCGCCTTGTTTTGTTCTCTTATGCCGATAGTTTTTGCTGTTTCTAGCTCATTCAAAGAGCTCAGTGAGGCCTATAGTAACGTGTTAGGTCTTATTCCCCAGCACCCAACTTTTAATAATTATACGCAGGTTTTTTCGCAGCTTCCTTTTTTTCGCATTGCCACGAACACCTTTCTCGTTGCCGCCACAGTCACCATATTTCAAATTATTACGAGTGTACTGGCGGCTTACTCTTTCGTATATTTTGATTTTAAGGGAAAAAATGTGCTGTACTTTGTTTTGATTAGCACGATCTTTATTCCTTTTACGGTTACGATGATTCCCAACTATCTCACTGTATCGCAGTTAGGCTTTAGGGACCATATTATCGGCGTTATTTTGCCGCAGCTTAGTGATGCGACAGGGATTTTTCTGATCCGCCAGGCCATGCGGACGATTCCTTACTCTTTGGTGGAGGCGGCTCGGTTAGAGCAGGCCGGACATATGCAGATTCTGTGGGACATTATCCTTCCTTTAATTAAACCAGCCGTGGTGTCCACAGCGATTATGTTTTTTATTAACTCCTGGAATGAATTTGTCTGGCCAGTCATGATCTTAAAAGATAAGATGAATTTTACGCTGCCGCTGGCCTTGCAGTTATTTATCAGTGCCGAAGGCGGTACGGATTTTACGTTGGCTATGGCGGTAGCGGTAATTACTATGGTGATTCCTTTAGTACTTTATCTCATTTTCCAACGCTATATTATTAGCACTTTTACTTCCTCGGGCGTAAAAGGGTAGACTCCTATTGAGTTAGATCAGTAGTGAAGAAAGGCGGGCAGCCATGAAAGAAATTATTTTTGAAAATGTGTGTAAATCCTACGAAAAAGCAACCGTCATCGATCACCTAAACCTGACGATTCGGCCCGGCGAGCGGCTGATTTTGCTCGGGGCCTCAGGGTGTGGTAAGTCGACAACCTTGCGACTGATTGCCGGGTTGGAAGAGATTACATCAGGTAACTTGTATATGAACGGGCAAAAAGTGAATGATGTGGACAGTGGCGCTCGTAATGTAAGTATGGTCTTTCAAAATTACGCCCTGTTTCCGCATATGACAGTCGCTGAGAATATTATTTATGGGTTGAAGGTGCAGAAACTGCCGCAGGCGGAGATGAAAGAACGGCTGCAGACAGCGCTGCAGATGCTGGAACTTACGGGTCTGGAGAACCGAAAGCCCAAGGATTTATCAGGCGGACAGCGGCAGCGAGTAGCTTTGGCGCGAGCGGTTGTCAAACGCAGCGACGTGTTGTTGCTTGATGAGCCGCTTTCGAATCTGGATGCTCAGCTACGCGGTCATGCGCGAAAGGAACTCGTTAAAATTCATCAGGCTTATGGACAGACTTTTGTTTATGTAACTCATGACCAGGTAGAGGCTATGACCGTAGGCGAGCGGATTGCTCTCATGGATAAAGGTCGTCTGCAAATGATTGATACGCCTCATAATGTATATCATCGGCCAGCTAATGTATTTACTGCTAAATTTATCGGCGCGCCGCCTATGAATATTTTTACGGCAGTCTATGAAAATCGGTTATTGCGGCTAGGCAGTCAGACGGTTTCCTTGACAAATGCCTGGAATGATTATATTGGCAAGGCGGGGTGTAACGTTCTCTATTTAGGCATTCGCCCAGAACACATTCAATTGCAGACAGAAACCGTAGAAAATGCTTTTGCCGGGACGGTAAAGTATATTGAAGAATACGGCAATCGTTGCGGTATTTATTTTGAAATCGAAGGCGCCGAAGCAATTGCCATTTGCGATCAAACGAGTTTGCAGCCAGGTCAGCCAGTATGGTTTGCGCCAGATGCCACTCAGATGCATGTTTTTGATAATCAAACAACAGCCAATATTGGCTATCCCGAGGTGTAACTATGAATTTATATATTAGTACGAATATGTATGGGCCGGAAGACTTGCCTAATATTTTCCCCCTGCTAGCAGCTACTCATGCAGAGTGTGTGGGGATTGAACTTTTTCCGGAGTGGCATGATCCGGTATTTTCTAAGGTTATTGAAAAATATGGCGATGCGTTTAGCCAGTATCCGATCTCTTTACATGGGCCCTATTATCGTACCGAACATAGTAAACCGATAGGCAGTAAGGAATATCTCCAAGCTATGGATTTCTTTCAGCAAACTCTTCAATTATCGCAGCAGTTTCATAGCAAATATATTGTATATCATCATAATAACTGCCGCGTTGCTGCTAATGAACGTGATGAAATGGTGCGTGTTGCCGACGAAAACTTAAAGCAGCTTAGTGAAGTGGCCAAGCCGTTTGGCGCTCAGATCGTTGTCGAAAATGCCGGCGTTTTATCGCGCGGCAACATGCTCTTCGATGAGGCTCAGTTTATCCAAATGGCGCAGGAAATTTCGCAAGCTATTTTAATTGATATTGGTCATGCCCATGCGAATGGTTGGAATTTGGAGCGACTGATCGAAAAACTAGCTCATAAAACGGTAGCCTATCATGTACATAATAATGATGGGAGAGAGGACCAACATAATCGTATTTTAGATGGAACGCTTGATTTTGATCGATTTCTAACTTTATATAAAAAGTTTACGCCGCAGGCCGATATTGTTATTGAGTATGGGAAACATTGTGCGCAAGATACTGCCGGTATTCTTGCTGATGCTGCCTATATTCGTGAGAAGCTGCGGTAGGAAGAGATGTTTGGTGTGACTCCAGGAATTTATATAAAGTCCGTAAAATAATAAGAGCAAAAATGATTTTTTGGAAGCTGCCAGCGTATTTTAGTTGGCAGTTTTATTTTTATAACTATAATTATTTTGAAAAGTTTTGTTTACAGGGAAACAAAATAAGAGTATGATTATATTGTTTCCATAGAAACAAAATAAGAGTATGATTATATTGTTTCCATAGAAACAAAGGGGGAGATCGTTATTATAGACTATAATGTGGCAATTATAAAATCGTTGGCGAGGATACAAGAACGGGCTGGTATTTTTGAGCATCACCACGCCGACGTTATTGGTGTAGCCACTTTGGCGGAAGCGCACTGTATTGATAAAATCGGTTCGATCGAGTACGCCAATGTTACCAAAGTAGCGGCAGAAATGGGCATGACACGCGGCGCCATAAGTAAGATAACGAAAAAACTGCTCAATAAGAAGTTAATTGCTAGTTACCAAAAGCCAGATAATAATAAGGAAATTTACTTTTCTTTGACGCAGCTGGGCAAGCAAGCCTATGAAGCCCATAAAACGTGTCACGAGCAGATCAGAAAAGAAAAATTAGCGATTTTATCAACATATAGTGAAAGTGAACAAGCGATTATTCTGCGGTTTTTGAATGAAATGAATCAAAATTACGATAAAAAAATGGCGGAAGAAGACTAACTTAGTGATAAAGGGGCTGAAGATATGAATCGAAATTATGTGTATGTAGTTGCGTTAGGGCATTTTTTCTGTGACATTGGCATGGGAGCCTTGCCAGCGATTTTACCGTACTTTATTTTGCAATATGGCATGGATTATCAATCCGTGGCAGGTCTTATGTTTGCCTCCTGTTTTTTATCTTCCGTAGTACAGCCGACTTTTGGCTGGTTGGCTGATCGAACATCTAAGACTTGGCTTATGTCGCTAGGCATTTTTTTATCAGGGGCAGCTATGGGGCTTGCTGGCCTCTTTACAAATTACTGGGCGATTTTTGCCGTCGTAACAGTGAGTGGTATCGGCAGTGCTATTTTTCATCCCGAGGCGGCTAGAATGATTCACAAGCTTTCGGGTACGAAGCGTGGTACGGCGTTGAGTATTTTTTCCGTAGGCGGTAACGGCGGTTTTGCTGCTGGCCCGGTTGTTGTTGTTGCGGCAATCAGCGCTTTTGGCATGGCAGGAACGACGGTATTTTGTGTGCTGGCGGCTACAATGTCTATCGCTTTATTGCTAGTTGTTCCCAAGATGAAAGCCTATATCGAGAAAAATGTTGTAACGACTGCAGGCGGGTCAGTCAATAGCGCGACATCTTCTCAGCTATTTCAAAACGATTGGAGTTCCTTTGCTCGTTTGACCTTGCTTATTATTTTTAGTTCAATTGTTATTTGCGGTTTGCGCAGTTTTATTCCGCTTTATCTAGTCAAGGTTACTGGTCTTTCTGCAGCAGCGGCTAGCTCAGCCTTAACGATACTATTTATGTTTGGCGTAGTGACTACGTTGATCGGAGGAATACTAGCTGATAAAATCGGTTATTTGAAGGTTGTGCAGCTTAGTTATGGACTCTTAGCGCCGATGATTGGTTTATTATCGCAGTCGACGAGTGTGTTTGCTTGCTATGCTTTAATGATTCCCATTGGTTTTGCGATGTTTTCGCCCTTTAGTTCTATTGTTGTGCTCGGACAAAGTTATTTAGCGCGTAGCATTGGTTTTGCTTCAGGTGTGACGTTAGGTCTTAGCTTCAGCGTCGGCGGTATCTTTGTTCCGCTCATTGGCCGATTCGCCGATACGTATGGGTTGACAGCTACGATGGAGCTTTTAACAGCTTTTGCCTTAGGCGCTGCATTCTGCTCAATTTTTTTATCGCAGCCGATCAAGAAGGAAGTAAGCAAAGCAAAAGCTATGTGATAGGTGCGGTTTTAGTCATGTTAATAATAAGTGAATACAAAAAAGTGCGCTGATTTAGCGCACTTTTTTTGTATTTGAATAAACTGTAAGAGACAGTTTATTGGGCAGAGGAGTGAGTGTATGGGCTATTATGTTAAAGCAGAAAAGGATGTAAAAATCTATGTGGAAGATATAAACCCGACAGGACGTGAAACGATACTATTTATTCATGGATGGCCAGCAAACCATAAGATGTTCGAATACCAATATTCGGAGCTTGCTTGTAGAGGCTATCGTTGTATCGGTGTTGATATGAGGGGCTTTGGTAAATCAGATAAGCCTTTTCACGGTTACTCTTATGATCGATTGGCAGATGATATACGCTGTGTCATTGATTCACTGGAGCTAAGGAATATTGTTTTGGCTGGCCACTCTACTGGCGGGGCAATCGCCATACGCTACATGGCGCGCCACCAGGGGCACGGTGTAGCCAAACTGGCGCTGTTTGCCGCGGCGGCGCCGAGTCTGATTCAGCGGCCTGATTTTCCTTATGGAGTAAAGCGCGAAGTTGTATTAAAAATTATTCAAGATACATGCCAGGATCGTCCGAATATGTTAGTTGGTTTTGGAAATCTATTTTTCTTTCAACATGTGACGCAAGCCTTTTCTGATTGGTTTTTCCAGCTTGGTCTAGAAGCGGCGGGTTGGTCTACTGTGGCAATAGCCAAGACCTGGCTTGATGAAACTCAATTATTCGCGGACTTAAGGCAGATTTGCGCTCCCACGTTAATCCTTCACGGGATTCACGATCAAATTGTTCGCTTTGAGTTAGGTGAGATCCAAAATCAAGCAATCAGAAATTCTAAGTTGATTCCTTTGCAATATAGTGGTCATGGAGCATTCTACGATGAACGTGAAAAGTTTAATCATGAGTTGATCCGCTTTGTTGAAGCGTAGTTTCTTAAGTTAACGTAGCTTTTTAGGTAGTGTGATTTGTTTTTTTGTAAAGAGCTGATTCGGGAGAGTTATATTTTTCATCATAGATAATAAAATTTCTTAAAGCTGTAAACTACGGTGTTGGCAGGATTTCTAAATTTGTTACCGAAATAGGCATAAAAAATTAAGAGCTTGTTTTGGGGAGGCTGAGGATGCTAAAACAGCAACTAGAAGTGTTACTTAAGCGAAAGCGGTTTTTTCTGGCTTTCATCGGTATTGCAGTTTTGCTATATGGGGTCACTCTCCCTCCGCTTCGTTTACAACCTCGTAACGTAATGCTTACTTGGACCGACGCGCCAGATTCTACACAGACCATTTTCTGGCAGTCAGGCCGCTATGCTGCTTCAGGCAAGGTCGAATATGCTCCGATTGATGAGGCGAGTCATCCGCTTTTACAGGAGGCTATTGCCAGTAAAGTAGATACTGACGGCGGGATGATTTGCACCTATGCCGCTGAGCTAAAAGACCTTAAACCGGAAACTACCTATCGCTATCGCGTCGGAAATGGCTTTTTTTGGAGTTCCTATCATACGTTTACCACAGCTCCCAGTGAGGCAAAGTCCTTTAAATTCTTGCTGTTTGGCGATTCACAGGGGAATTCTTATCGTGTATGGCACAAAACTTTACGAACTGCTTATGACAGCAATCGCGATGCTTCGTTTCTCATCAATATAGGGGATTTAGTGGATATCGGCCTTAATTACGAACAGTGGGATGATTGGTTTCAAGCAGGTCGAAAGGTGATTGATACAATCCCAGTTATGGCGGTCATGGGAAATCACGAGACGTATACCAGCGACTGGAAGATTGCTCGGCCTTTGCTATATACAGCTTTTTTCCGTCTGCCCGCTAATGGTCCGGAAGCATTGCGGGGCAAAGTATATTCTTTTGATTATGGCGACGCTCATTTTTCAATTCTTGATAGTCAAGTGCAGGAAGAAGCTCAGTGGCTGCCAGATATGCTGGCGTTGCAACAAGCCTGGCTGGAGCAAGACTTAGCAAAAACACAGAAACGTTGGAAGTTGGTATTGCTTCATAGACCGCTTTATCATAATCGTCCGAGCGAAGGCGATCAGGATTTGCGTGATACCTTTGCTCCGTTATTGGATCGTTATAAGGTAGATGTTGTTTTTTCTGGCCATGATCATGTTTATGCACGATCTTATCCGATCTTTGCCAGTCAGTGGAACAATGAACAAGGCAACGGTACTGTGTATTTTACTAGTGGACGAAGCGGCAAAAAGACGTTTCCCCGTGCCGTGGAAAAAGATTGGGATGCCCTATTTTATAACCCTGTGGACGAACCGAATTATTTAACTATTGAAGTGAGTAAGCAGAATATAACTGTTACCGCATTTTCTTTAAATGGTGATATTATTGATGCATGGAGCAAACATAAAAATTAATGATAAATAGGGTAATGTAATAAGGAGAGTGGTGACATGAAAGTAGGCGATTACACAGTTTTCGTATTATCAGATGGCATTAATCGGCGGACTTTGGCGCAGCAGGCCGAGTTATTGCAAGGCGACAAGGCGGAGATGCAAGCTGCTCTAGCCAAAGCGTATCCTTTAGGTGAGATCGAATCGACAGTCAATGCATTTTTAATTTGCCGCGGCGAGAAACTGGTATTAATTGATACAGGTAATGGAACGTTTGGCGCTCCCACAATGGGGAAAGTCGTTGACAATCTGCGGTTGATCGGATATCAGCCAGAACAAATTCATGAGATTTATTTGACGCACATGCATGGCGACCATGTTGGCGGGCTGGTTACTGCAACAGGAGAGCCTGTTTTTGCAAACGCAACGGTTTATGCGAATGAATGCGAAGCTGCTTATTGGCTCGATATGAATCATTTTGATTCCGCACCGGAAGCAACGAATCGGACTTTCCATACGGTAAAAGCGGCACTAGCTCCTTATCAACAAGCGGATAGGTTCAAGACCTTTGCGGGAAATTGCCAATTATCTATGGGGATTCAGGCTAGAGATTTATTTGGTCATACGCCGGGACATACCGCTTTTTGTATCGAAAGTCAGGGGAAAACCTTGGTTTTATGGGGCGATATCATTCATGTAGCCGCGATTCAATTTCATGATCCTGCTGTAACTATTGCCTATGATAATAACAAACAGGCGGCAGCTAGCATTCGTCAGCAAATTTTGGCGGAGGCGGCACAGCAGCGTTGGCTTGTTGGCGGCGCCCATTTTGCTTCGCCAGGTTTTGGATATGTACAAGCCCAAAAGAGCGAAAATAAGAAGTATCGTTTTATTGCAATCGAAGATGACGAGGATATTTAACTGTATAAACATATAAGAATCGGTTAGGTTAGGCGAAACAGGGAACTATTTGGTTGATGATAAATAGTTCTCTGTTTTTTTTGCAATACCTTAATTGCATATTGTGAAATTACTTACAAGTTTTGATTGACAAAAGATGTGAAATAGAGTAATTTATTAATTGAGAAGAGTTATTGATACTAATTAATAACAAATATTAATTATATAGACCCGATTCAATAAGTTCAGACAAAACTCTTACATGTGGAAACTTAGTGATCTTAAACTTTAGGATCACTGCTAAATAAAAAGGAGGCTTATATTATGTCTTTAATTGGAAAAGAAGTTAGTGATTTTACGGTGCAGGCTTTTGTCGATAAGGATTTCAAAGAAGTTACGAAGCAAGATATCCTGGGAAAATGGTCGGTCTTCTTCTTCTACCCGGCGGATTTCACTTTTGTGTGCCCAACAGAGCTAGAAGATTTAGCTGATAAGTATGAAGAGTTCCAGCAAATTGGCACTGAAATTTACTCTGTATCTTGCGATACCCATTTTGTTCATAAGGCTTGGCAGGATGCATCGAAAACCATTCAAAAAATCAAATATCCTATGCTAGCTGATCCTACCGGAGCACTGGCTAGAGATTTTGATGTGATGATTGAGTCAAAAGGTCTTGCTGAAAGAGGGACTTTTATTGTGAATCCCGCCGGAGAAATTGTTGCCTATGAAGTTGTTGCAGGGAATATTGGCCGCAATGCTGATGAACTGCTTCGTCGCGTTCAGGCTTTGCAGTTTGTTGCGGAACATGGCGATCAGGTATGCCCAGCAAAATGGACGCCAGGCAAAGAAACTTTAAAACCGAGTCTTGACTTAGTCGGTTTATTATAAACACAAAATCTGTATGCGGCAGCGGACGATTGTTTCGTTTAATGCATACAGATTTCTTTTATTATGATGTTAAAGGGGGAGATTGCCGCAAACATGGAACGCTATGATGCAATTGTGATTGGTTCAGGCCCGGCAGGAATGACGGCCGCTTTATATTTGGCGAGGGCTCGGTATCGTGTAGCCGTCTTGGAGAAGGAAAAAGCCGGTGGTCAAGTAGGAACTACGGCAGAGGTCGTCAATTATCCAGGAATTCGTACAATCAGTGGTAGCCAGCTATCGGCTACGATGCGCCAGCAAGCGGAAGACTTTGGCGCTGAATTTATCAATGGAGAAGCGATTGGGCTTGATGCAGTCGGTGATGTTAAAACAGTACATTTGGCTGATGGCAGGTCGCTAACAACTTTTGGCATTGTTTTGGCGCTGGGAGCCAATCCTCGTAGAGCTGGATTTCGCGGCGAAGACGAATTTCGCGGTAGGGGCGTAGGCTATTGCGCCACTTGTGATGGGGAATTTTTTACGGGAAAAGAAATTTTTGTGATTGGCAGCGGTTTTTCCGCAGCGGAAGAAGCGCTTTTTTTAACGCGTTATGGGCGGAAAGTTCACTTGCTCGTGCGTGGCGATAAACTGAAGTGCGCGGCTTCGATTACGGAAAAAGTGGTAAAACATCCTAAGATTGAAGTACATTATCATACGCAGGTCTTGGAAGCTGGCGGCGATTCTGTTTTGCAGTATCTTGTCTTGGAAAATCGACTGACAGGCGAGACACAAAAATATATACCAACAGAAAAAGATAATATAGGCGTATTTGTTTTCGTTGGCTATGATCCGGCGACGGAAGTTGTTAAAGGACTTGTCGAAACGGACGAAGCAGGGTATTTGCTTACCGATCGAAATCAAAGGACGAATGTAGCTGGCATTTATGGCGCTGGTGATGCCTGCCGTAAGAATTTACGACAAGTCGTGACGGCCGTGGCTGACGGAGCTGTAGCGGCTACCGAACTAGAAAACGTGCTTGATGAAATTTATGAACGGCTGCAGTTAGAACGAGTTGCTATAGTACCGCAACAAGTTAAGGCAGTCGAATCTTTGGCAACGGTTGAAATGCCGCCGGAATCAGCTCAAGAATTTTTTGATACGCCCATGCAGAAGCAGCTAAAACAAGTTTTTAAGAAGCTGACAAAACCGGTGACTTTGCGAGCTAGGCTTGATGCACGGGCTGTTTCTACAGAGCTTCGCCAGTTTGCGCAGGAAATCGCTGCTTTATCAGATCACTTGTTATATGAAGAAGAACAGGGCGAGCCAGACGAACTGTTGCCGGAGTTATGTCTTGATGTGGCTGGGCAATACAGTGGCTTAAGTTTTCATGGCGTTCCTGGCGGGCACGAGATCAATTCATTTATCGTTGCGCTCTATAATTTGGGTGGCAGCGGTCAGCCCCTTGATAGTCAGCTTGTTGCCCGGACGCAGGCAATTAAGTCAAAACTTCATCTGGATCTTGTTGTAACTCTTTCCTGTACCATGTGTCCGGAACTTGTTATGGCCGCACAGCGACTTGCTGCGTTAAATCCGCAGATAACGACTCATGTTTATGATTTGAATCATTTTCCTGCTTTTAAACAGCAGTATGAGATTCTAAGTGTTCCTTGCTTGATTATCAATCAGGAGAAGGTGTTGTTTGGCAAGAAAGATATCCCTGCCTTGCTAGCTTGTTTGGAAGAGTATCTGACAGACAAGGAAACTGGAATTAGGCCTTTAGCTTCGGCCATGTAACAAGAAAAAACTCTCGGTGCGATTCAACGGAATCTTGCCGAGAGTTTTTTGTTAGGGTTTTAAGTTTTTTTGTTAGGGTCTTAATACCATGTCTTTCGTAATTTCATTTAAAGTGAAAGCACCGCACATAGCCATGGTATCTTTCAATTCTTCTGCGAGTTTTTCAATATAAATTTTTACGCCCTCCGCATCGCCGCCATACACTGCTGTAACAAAGGGACGGGCGATAATTACGGCATCAGCGCCAAGGGCTAGCGCTTTGAATATATCAGCGCCGGAACGAATGCCGCCGTCGACGAATATTTTCATGCTGTCGCCTACTGCTGCAACGATATCTGGCAAAACTTCAACAGTGGCCGCACACTGGTCAAGAACGCGACCGCCGTGATTGGAAACGACAATAGCTTTAGCGCCAGCTTCTTTGGCTTTAAGCGCACCTTTTACTGTCATAATGCCTTTGACGATAAAGGGAGCGTCGGCTATTTCAGCAATTTGCCGCAGTTCTTCTACGGATTTACTGCCGGCAGGCGGCGTCATGTTTTTTAGAAAGGGTAGTCCGGCGGCATCGATATCCATGGCTACGGCAAAAGCGCCTGATTTATGGACAAGTTCCATTTTTTCTTGAATGACCGCAAGATTCCAAGGTTTTACCGTCGGAATTGCGCTGCCCTCTGCTTTGGCAATCGCTGCTGTAGCGCTTTTCATCACTTCTGGATTTGCACCATCGCCAGTGAAAGCGGCAATTCCGTTTTCTTTGCAGGCGGAAACAAGAATGTCATTATAAGTCATATCAGTATGTTTATCGCTGTAGTGCAGATTGACAGCGCCCACAGGACCAGCAAAAAATGGGTATTTGAAGGTTTTTCCGAATAAGTGGAAGGTTGTATCGACAGGCTTATTTTCACAAAGCGTGTCCATTTGAACGCGGATTTCCTGCCATTTTTGATAATTGCGAATCGCTGTATCGCCCACACCTTTAGCGCCTGGGCCGGGCATTGTGTTTTTACAGGCAATTCCGTTACAGACTGGGCAGGCCTTGCAATGTGTTCCGAGGGCCGTACGGGCGCTTTCTAGTAGTTCTTTATAATTCATATAAATTCACCTTTTTCTTTGACATTATTTTACTAAAGACTTCCATAACTGTGTCAGAAATCCTGCTCTGATTGTTATTTTTCCCTCGCATCAGCTTTGAAAAATGCGAAACACTAGAATTAAACCAAAGCGAGGGGGAATAGTATGATAAAAAACTTAGCAAAACGGAAACAATTACGGCGAAAATTACGGCGCCGTGCGGCGGCTTTAGTGGGAACAGCTATCATGACAGGCGCCGTTTTAGCGGGCGTGCCTGTCAGTAAAACTTTTGCATCAGAGGCCCCGCTAAGTCCACAAACAGCAAAAATTGCTCAAGAGCAGGCCGCAAAAGATCAGTCTATGGCCAGAGAAGGTTGGCATGAGCATAAGCATAGCTGGCCAGGATCTGATGAAAATGAAGCATGGTATAAAGACGGCAAGCTGTATTATCGCAGCGGACAAGACAATGAAGACACCTATTTTAATGAGTATGCCTATTATGACCAGAGTCCTGTGTCTTATGTGCAAGACCATGCAGGAGATTATGGGTTTAATACTGCAAAAGACACTTTTTCTTTAGTTACTGTCAATCGACACAGAGCATTAGTGCAGGTGATTAAAGCTGATACAGGCCAACAATATCGAGTCATACTGCGCTGGGGTGACGATGGTTGGACGATTCGGGGCGTTATACCAGCTTAAAGGCAGAAAATCTGCCTTTATTTTTTTATTGAGAAATAATTTTGAATCGATTGACAATAAGGCAAAACGAAATGTATACTAAAGCGGTAAGGTATAGGGCGGCTTTTGAAATCTGTTCTAGGTACTGTAAGTATTCGCTTAGATCACAGTAGGGGGGAGAGCAATGGACAACATATTAGAACAATTTAGTTTATGTGCTTTTTCGCACTCAAGTATTGTGCGGTGGTGGTTCAATCTGAGACTATCTTGGAAGTTGGTTCTGGCTTTTACGGTCAATGGAGCTATTACAATGATTGCTGGATTTATTACATATTATTTTGTTAAAGAAGGAACTGAATTTGAACAGCAGGCGGTTCTTGGTCTTATTGCGTTGGCTAGTTTGCTGAATATTGTATATGGCTGCTACATTGCGTATTTAACAACGGCGCCAATTCGGCGTAGTGTTCAATTTGCTGAAACGGTAGCTCACGGTGATTTGACGCCCAATTTAAGCTGTATGACGGAAAAAGATGAAATTGGCCAGCTCTGTAAGTCGTTGAATATCATGGTAAATCGGTTTCGGTCACTTGTCGGTGACATTTCCCAGGGCGTTGATGTTTTTGATGAGACGTCTACCCTTTTATCGGGACAAGCCGAGGCGACGATGCAGGCAGCGCAAGAAGTGATTGATGCAGTGAGCCAAGTGGCGGCAGGGTCACAAAGTCAGGCTGAACGGATTGATGAAATTAAAGCAGCCATAGATAAAATGCTGATAGGACTTAAAAATATTGAAAGGAGTGTACAGACGACCAAGGAGGCGGCAGGGCTGGCTTTACAAATTGCCCAAGCCGGTACGGACTCAGTAGAGCAGACAAACTCGCAAATGGTTCATATTCATCAGAGTGTGGAAGAAACGAATCAAATTATTCTAGAACTTGGTAATAAATCAGCTCTAATCGGCGGAATTATCGAGACGATTAAAGCCATTTCTGATCAGACTAATTTACTAGCCCTTAATGCCGCTATTGAGGCGGCGCGGGCGGGAGAGCACGGCCGCGGATTTAGTGTAGTCGCGGAAGAAGTTCGCAGACTCGCTGAACAGTCGACCTTATCTAGTTCTCAAATCGGAATAATCATTCAGGATATTCAACATAATGTAGAACGAGCCGTGAGTAGTATGAAATTTGAAACAGAAGTTGTTATGGCTGGTTCGCAAGTGATTCAAACCACGCAGCAATCGTTTCATCGTATTGTCGATAGTGCCAAAACGGTGAATCAGCAGATTGGCGAAGTTTTTGGTTTTGCTAACACGATTGCCGTTGGTTCAGATGAGGTTTCTGATAAAATGAATGAAATTGCTCATATTGCGCTGGAAAGTAGTGCTCAGGCCAAAGAAGCGGCAGCGAATGGCGCCAACCAGCTAGGAGCGATGCAGGAAGTCAATGCTTCTGCGAGTGAACTGTCTGATGCCGCTCATAAATTGCAAAGAGCATCAAGACAATTTAAGTTAGCTTAGGGTAGATTTTTAGATTAGCTGTTGATTCTGAGTGTAGATTAGTCTTGCTTATTTCGAGCATTTTCTTTTTTTGAGCACAAAGGATTTTTAGAGGCTGAAACAGAAACTTCCCAGTAAATAGACAGTAGGCGCTAGTATGTTGCGGCCCCAAGGAGAGTGCTCCGTTGTATAAGCAAGAACCGGAAAAGCAAATTGAAACCTTATTTGATTGTGATGGATTTCAAATTTTTTCAGAGCAGGTTGATGATGGAATCCTGGTTATTGATAATCAGGGAAAAATTTTATACAACAATGAAGCGGCTTCTTTGCTTTATGGTTATTTGGCAAGTGAGTTTTGTATTTTGACTGCGGCTGATCTGTATGCTCCGGAGAAAGCAGAAACCGTTGCGGCACAACTAAATGCAGGCCGAAAGACGCCTATTGTTTTGCAAACGGTTCACCGTCGGCGCGATGGCGGGCTTTTTCCTGTTGAAATCAGTTTTCAACGGGCTAAATGGAATGGCAGTAGCGTTTTAATAAGTTCCGTGAAAGATTTAAGTGTATCAACGTCAGGCCGTGTGCTGCAAAGAAGCGAAAGAAAGTATCAGATGCTTCATGAGGATCTTTTGGCTGCTTATGAAGAGCTGACAGCTACGGAAGAAGAACTGCGACAGCAATTTGATGAACTCATGAGCAAGGAAGATAAGTTATATCAACAAAATCGGGTATTGAATTTACTGCATGATGTAGCCTTAGATCTGATTAAAGATCTTAACTTGGAAGATTCATTACGGAAAATTGTTGGGAGTATTAATGAAATTTTCAATGCCCCCAATAGTTTTATTCATTTTGTCGATGAGGCTAAGGAGCACTTTCAGCTGAAAATAGGTACTGGCATATTTACTGGTCTTTTAGTAGGAGGAAATCTGTCTGAAGGTATTGTTGGTGAGGCCCATCAAACTGGTGAAGTTGTTGAAGTAAGAGATTATTGCCGTTGGGAAAAACGACTACCTGACCGTATTTTTGATGCCGTTCATTATTTTGTTGTGGTACCGTTAAAAGATGCTGAGAAGATGTTTGGCGCCATTGGCGTTGCCTTTACCGAACCGGAAAAGCGTCTTGCAGAGGATGAATTGATTCTTTTGCGCCGATTTGCTGATCTTGCTGCTTTGTCCTTGCGTAATGCCGAGCTTGTAAGCGCCTTGCAAGCGGAAGTAAAAGAGCGCCAAAGAATTGCTGAAGGTCTGCGCTTGTCCGAAGAAAAATTTTCTCAGGCATTCTATCTGAGTCCTGATACAATTACGATCAGCCGAATGGATGGAACTTATCTTGAGGTGAATGAAGGCTTTGTTCGGATGAGTGGTTTTTCTCGGGAAGAAGTCATTGGGAAAAAAGCGATTGATTTAGGAATTTGGGTTGATCCAGCTGAACGAGACAAGATGGCGGCCGAGCAACAGCGGTACGGTTCTATTTCCCATATGGAAGTGCCTTTTCGGCGTAAAGATGGGCAAGTTCGTTATGGGCAATTGTCGGCCTCCTTGATTTATGTGGCAGGCGAGCCTTGTCATATGGTGGTTGTCCGAGATAATACAGAGATTCGGTTAGCTGAAAAAGAACACCGTCGTCAAGACGCTGTCATTCAGCGTATGGCTTATTATGATCCTTTAACGGATTTGCCAAATCGCCGCTATCTAACAGAGTGGTTACAGGAAGAAGTAGACAAAGCTCGGCAGGGAAAAACTGCTGGGTTTGTCTTGTTTGTTGATTTAGATGATTTAAAGCTAGTGAATGATACTTATGGTCATAGTTGTGGTGACGAAATTATTATTGCTACAGGACGAAGAATTATTGAAACCTTGGGGAACGAGGCTTTTGTTGCGCGGGTTGGGGGCGATGAATTTGTTGTAGTTTTGCCACATGGCCATGATTACAGCAGTGCTGAAACTGCTGTAGTGCGGTTACTTGAGGTTTTAGGAAAAACCTATACAGTGGCGGAAACGCATTTTCACATGTCTGCGAGTATCGGCATCGCTGCATATCCTGCTGACGGCGATACGATGGAAGAGGTAGTAAAAAATGCTGATAATGCCATGTACGCTGCCAAGCGAAGCGGCAAAAATTGTTGGCGCTTTTATACGAAAATGATGCAGACTGCAGCCTACGAAAAGATGCGTTTAACAAGTGGTCTGCGGTATGCTTTGCCGCGAGGCGAGCTTTTTTTGGTGTATCAGCCGCAGATCCTGTTGCGTGAAGGGCGAACCGCTGGTTTTGAGGCTCTGTTACGCTGGAATAGTTCTGAGTATGGGGCCATTCCACCGTCTCTATTTATTCCGTTGGCAGAGCAGGCAGGAATGATTCATAGCATTGGTCGCTGGGTTTTTGAAGAAGCCTGTCGATTTGCTAAGCAGCTTGCCGAGCAGGGATGGGAACAGATTCCTGTGGCTGTTAATATTTCATCCAGACAGCTTGATGATGCGGAATTTCTCTCGTTTATCGAACAAACGATTACTCAAGTCGGTATAAAACCGCAGCAGCTGGAACTTGAAATTACGGAAAGCTTTTTACTGACTTCTATAGAGGATGCAACAAAGAAGCTAACAAGGCTGAAAGAGTTTGGTGTCAGGATGTCTTTGGATGATTTTGGCACAGGCTATTCTTCTTTAACTTATTTGCACAAATTGCCTGTAGAGACGCTTAAAATTGATAAATCCTTTATTGATATGATTACTGTTGATGGACAAGGCGAGAAAATGATTGCTTCGATGATTGCTATGGCTCATATGATGAATCTCAATGTTGTAGCTGAGGGAGTAGAAACAGAAAGACAGCTTGCCTATTTAAAAGCCAAGGATTGTGATCGAATTCAAGGCTACATCTTCAGTCGGCCTGTGTCAGCAGAAGCAGCAATGCAGTTTTTGCAAAATAATAATAGCTAGATAAAAAGCTCCTGACCTATTATAGGCAGGAGCTTTTTATCTAGACTGAATTAAAATTTATAGCGGTTTAAATATGTTTTAGTAAAGCAGGGCCAATGCCGATGTATTCCGAGGGAGTCAAAGCAAGTAGCCGTTTCTTATCAGCTTCCGGCAGATCTACACTGGCGATGAAAGCTTTAATGTCTTCTTCGCTGATGCCTTTGCCGCGAGTAATGGCTTTGAGCTTATCGTAGGAATTGGCATGACCATGTTTGCGCATGACGGTTTGCACAGCTTCCGCCAGTACTTCCCAGGCATGAGTTAAATGCTCGGAGAGGGCATCTTCATTGATGACCGTTTTCTTCAGACCTTTTAAGGTATAGGTAATGGCTAGATGGGAATGGGCGATGCCTGTACCAATATTGCGCTGGGCCGAAGAGTCACTCAAATCACGTTGCAAGCGGGAAATCGGCAGTTTGTTCGCTAAGTGATCAAGTACAGCGTTGCTTAAACCCAGATTCGCTTCGGAGTTTTCAAAGTCGATCGGATTTACTTTATGCGGCATGGTGGAAGAACCGACTTCACCAGCAATCGCTTTTTGTTTGAAGTAGCCCATGGAAATATAGAGCCACATGTCGCGGTCGAAGTCGAGGAGAATATTATTGAAGCGGGTCATGGCGTGGAAGACTTCTGCCACATAGTCATGTGATTCAATTTGGGTAGTCAAAGGATTATAGGTCAATCCGAGTCCTTCGACAAAATCACGTGATACCGCTTCCCAATCAGCTTCAGGGTAAGCAATGCTGTGGGCATTGAAGTTGCCAACGGCGCCGTTGAATTTTCCTAAGTATTCTTGTAGGCGAATTTGTTTTAATTGACGCTGCCAACGGTATACGAATACCGCAAGCTCTTTGCCGACGGTTGTCGGTGAGGCTGCTTGACCGTGCGTGTGGGCCAGCATGGGAACATTTTTATCGGCTTCTGCCATTTCGGCAACGATTGTAGTCAAATTTTCTGCTGCTGGCAGCCAGACTTTTTCGATGCCGTCTTTCAGCATTAATGCATAGGAAAGGTTGTTAATATCTTCAGAGGTGCAAGAAAAATGTATAAATTCCAGTATGTCAGCCAGCGACATAGCGCCAAGCGTTTCGCGTAAAAAATATTCTACTGCTTTTACATCATGGTTTGTCGTTCGTTCAATTTCTTTGATCCTTGCCGCCGCTGTATCATCAAAATTAGCGACGATGTTACGTAAAAAAGTGATTTCTTCTGTGGTAAATGAACGGATTTCTGGAAAAGACGAATTACTAGCCATGGCAATTAGCCATTCGACTTCAACATGAATCCGATATTTAATCAAAGCCCATTCCGAAAAAAAGTCGCCTAGAGGCGCAGTAATGGCTCCATACCGCCCTTCCAGCGGTGTAAGCGATTTAATACTCATCTCTATCCCTCATCATTCTTCTTAAATTAACAGCAGCTATGGAAATTGCCGTTCAAAATCTATGCCTATTATACTACATTAGCGTCTTAGAATACCACGCTCTTTTTCTTTCTTTACAATATCGGGTAAGTAGCTTATTTTTTTTAGGCAGTATCTATTTCGCGAAAAAGAGGGACTAATTATATGATTCGCTGTTCATTGCAACAATAAATTCTGGTTATAGATAAATAAGGGGAAGTGAACTGTATGATGCGACGGCTCATTGATGTAAAAATGTCGGTGAAGATCTTAGGTTTTGTCACCTTTATCGCCCTAGCGCTAAGTTCGGTGGGGGTTTTAGGTTATTATCATCTTATGGCGGCTAATGATGATATTGCTATTTTATATCAAGAAAGGCTGCTGCCTGTGCAGTGGCTGAATGAGAATGCTACTTATACGAGAGCCATTCAGACAGATCTGTTTGAAACTATGGTTACAACTGATTTGGCGAAAAAACGAGAATTGCTGCAAAGCATTGATCAACGGGCCGCACTATTTCGTCAGAACATAAAGCAGTTTGAAAGCACGCCTTTAACTGATTTTGAGCGTCGTAAACTGACTGAAATGGAGCAGAACTTAAAAGCGTATATGACGTATCGCGATCAAATCATTGCGCTGGCTTTGCAAAACAATAACAATGCGGCTTATGCACTGTATAATCAATCCGCTCGTCCACTAGCGGAAGCTTTCATTCGTAATTTGGAAGAGTTGGCTCAGTTTAATAATGAGGCTTCAGCACAGCTAAAAGTAAAGAATGAAGCGAAACTTGTCAGTAATAAGCGGCTAGTTATTGCTGTGGTAGTTATCGTTCTCTTCCTTGTAATCGCCTGGGGTGTTTTACTTGTGCTTGCTGTGACCAGGCCGATTCAGCGTGCGGGCGTTCACGCAGCGGCTATTGCCAAGGGGGATTTTACGCTGGCAGTTGCTCCTAATGATTTAGCAGCAAAAGACGAATCCGGCATTTTAGCAAATGCCTTTCACTTAATCAATCAGGAAATGCAGCGACTGATTCGAAAGGTTGTCCAGTCAGCTGACCTTGTCTCGGCTTCTTCACAAGAAATGAGCGGTATTTCTGAAGCCTCAGCCGCTTCAGCTACAGAGATTGCTGCTGCTACGGTGCAAATTGCCAGTGGTGCACAGCGACAGGTGCAGAAGGTTAAAACAGCAGAAACAGTCATTCGCAAAATGACAGAAAATATGCAGCAAGCGGCAGTAAATCTTGATGAAACGGCTGCTGCATCACAGGATGCAGCTACAGCGGCCCAATTAGGCAGAGAGTCTGCTCAAGCAGCTACGAATCAAATGAAACATGTTGAGCAGCGTGTAGCTCAGTTGACTGCCGCTATTAAAAATTTAGGGGAGCAGTCAGATCGGATCAGCTCCGTGGTCGATACGATCGGCGGGATTGCCAGTCAAACCAATTTGTTAGCGCTCAATGCCGCCATCGAAGCGGCTCATGCTGGAGATCGCGGTCGCGGCTTTGCGGTAGTAGCGGCAGAAGTACGGAATTTGGCAGAGCAATCGCAGACCGCTGCCAAAGAAATTGCCGTTTTAATTCGTGATGTGCAAAATGGTACGAATGAAACAATCGTTGCTATGGAAGAGGGGAATACCGAAATTCTTGCGGGCACGCAAGTTGTAGAAGCCACAGTCAGCAAATTTGTTGAAATTGCCGCTACGGTGGAAAAGGTATCGCAGCAGACTTTACGTACAACTGATTTTGTGAAAAGCGTTAGCAGTGAAAGTGATGAAGTGATTGACGCCATGCAAGAAATTTATGAGATTGGCGCCCAGATGGCTGCCGCCACTAAAAATATATCATTAGGTACGGAAAAAGAATCTTCTATGGTAGAAGAGCTTGCCGCATCAAGCCAAGAGCTAGCACGATTAGCGGAAGACTTAAAAGGGACGCTGCGGCAATTCCAATATGAATAAACAGCGCAATAATTTGTAATGAAATAAAAAAACGCCGATTCAGAAAGAATTTTCTTTCGATCGGCGTTTTTTATTGAGACGTTAGTTATACGACGGTAACTGGTAGTACAAGGATAATGGAACTTACATTGATCGCTAAGTCTGTCGTTAATTCGGCGATTGTTAAGGGGAAGTCCGCCGGAAGAACGGCAGAGGTGACGCGGACAATAAGGAACTCTTCTTCGGCAGTTACTTCGCCGTCAATTTCAATTTTTTTCGGGAAACACGTTGGCGGATCGTCATGATGACGCGGCAGTTCAGCGAGGACTGTGCCTGTTATTACAAGTGGTGCAGTACCGCCGACATTGACTAAAATCGTGACAGTACCGAATTTAATTTCTTCTAGTTTCATAGTCTCACTCCACTTCATTATTTTACATAAGATTGTTTACAGAGGCTTACGCTATAGCATATTCGAGAAACAGCCAAGAAGTGAGCTGAAATAAGAAAATAGTACTTGAAGAATTGGAAATGTAAATATTCTTAATAATCTATATTTACAGGATGCTTTAAATGTGCCATAATGAATTTAAACATAGGATGTAGTATGTAATACGTAGTATATATTGCATCCGATCAATATGAGGAGGGGTTTTTGTGAAAATTTCCTTGGTTTATACAAGCACTACACCAGAATTGATTGAGTTGGTAGAAAAAGAAGTTTGTCAGTTGCTGCCCAAAGATATTGAACTGATCAGTGATCAAGATCCGTCGATTCTGGCTGATGTACGTGAAGCTGGTTATGTAACGGCTAAACCAGCGGCAAGACTTGTGGCGATGTATATGAAAGCCATTAGCGCTGGCGCTGATGCGATTTTAAATATTTGTTCTTCTGTTGGTGAAGTAGCTGATTCGGCTCAAGCTGTAGCGAAATATACAGGAATTCCGATCGTGAGAGTGGATGAAGAAATGTGTCGGGAGGCTGTAAGGCTTGGGAAACGAATCGGAGTTATGGCAACGTTGCCGACAACGCTTGCGCCAACGAAAAATACGATTTTGCGCGTAGCCCGGGAAATGAATCGACCAGTAGAGCTTGTGGATGTATTAGTTGACGGCGGTTTTGGATTAAACCAGGAAGAATTTAAAGAGCTTATGACAAAATACGCTGGAGAAATTATTGATAAAGTAGATGTTATTTTATTTGCCCAAGGTTCGATGGCTTATTGCGAAGAATACATTCATGAAAAGTATCGTAAACCTGTTTTGTCAAGCCCGCGTTTTGGTGCGGCGGCGCTTCAGGCTGCTTTGATCAGCAAAGGTTTGATACCGCATCAATAAAATCAACAAGGATGAAGTGAAGAAAGCAAAAAAGGAGCGGATTTTATGTTGGAAAAATTGGGGAATATCGTAAAATTTATTACTAAATATTTTACGGTATGGATTGTTCTGGGCGTTATTGCCGCCTATATGAATCCCGAGCCCTTTAAGCCCTTATCAAAATATGTCTCCTACTGTATTATGGCGGTTATGCTGAGTATGGGGTTGACTGTTTCGATCAATGACTTCAAACTTGTTTTTTCTCGTCCTAAAGATGTTTTTTGGGGAATTGTTTTGCGATACATGATTATGCCTTTTATTGCTTTTGGTTTAACAAAAATTCTTGATTTACCACCAGTTTTGGCTGCTGGGCTAATTCTTGTCGGCTGTTGTCCGAGCGGTGTAGCCAGTAATGTTATGACTTTTCTAGCCAAAGGAGATACGGCACTGTCTATTACTGTTTCTACAATTAATACCCTCATTGCTCCATTTATTACGCCCTTTATGTTTGCTTTTTTAGTAGGATCGATAGTGCCTGTCAATACTTCAGCGATTTTGTTCGATATCTTGAAGATTGTTCTAGTGCCGGTTTTCTTAGGAGCGATGATCCGGGCTTTTGCTTCTGAGTTTGTTGATAAAATTATGCCGGTGATTCCGCTTGTTTCTGTTATTGCTATTTTTGTAACAACAACGTCGGGCTTTGCTTTAAGCGCCGCTTCGCTCGCGAATGTAGCTGTCATTGCTTTTGTCGCTGTAGTTTTACATAATACACTAGGGCTTACGACAGGGTATTGGGCGGCTCGTAGCGTAGGAATGCCGCCATTTAAGGCGAAAGCGCTCAGCTTTGAAATTGGTATGGAAAACGGCGGCTTAGCTATGGCGTTGGCGTTAGCACACTTAGCGCCGTTGGCCTTCATTCCTGCAGCGATCTTTAATCTTGTTCACAATGTGACAGGACCTACTCTTGCCAGTTATTGGCGGGAAAAAGAAGAGAAAAATGCCCAGAAAAACGAGTCGTCCGACGAAGCGGGCGGCAAGGTGCTGCCTCATTAAATGATGCTAGCAATAACATTGCAAAGGAGTCTTGTATAGTGGCAACAATGACTTTAGATACAGCCAAGAAGCTGGCTGATTATGCCCAGGATCTTGTAGCGAAAGAATATGGCGGGAAACCTTTTAGTATTGCCATCTGTGATAAAGACGGCTTTCTCGTTTTATTTCATAAAGTGGACGGTGCAAAGCTACTTACGATTGCTTTGACGCCGCAAAAAGCCTATACGGCAGCGCGTATGGGTGTTAGTACAGCGGCTTTCTTACAGCGACTACAGCAAGAGAATTTAGAGATTTCCTACTTTGCTGATGCGAAATTTGTTGCTATGCCAGGCGGTGTACCGCTGCTGCAAGATGGCGTACTTATTGGCGCCGTAGGAATCGGCGGGCTAAAAGAGGATGGCGAAGTTGCTGAAAAAGTGGTCGCAAAAGCGCTTGGGTGATAAGGAAAGAAGTGTTTTCAAATTGTATTGGGCCTACGTATGATGTTATACTTAAAACTACAAATATCATCAGGAGGTCCAATATGGCCAAAGAAAGTTTTCTCAAGGAAATCGGTAGTAAATCTGTGGTAGAGCAGATTGTTGATACAATTACAAATGCGATTATTAGCGGTGAGTTAAAGCCGGGCGATCAAATTCCTACAGAAAACGAGTTGTGCGTATCGTTAGGCGTTGGTAGAAATTCAGTGCGTGAGGCCATTAAAATTCTTGTTGCCTATGGTGTACTGACGATCAGACGAGCTGAGGGAACTTTTGTGCGGCAAGATTATGACAGCAAGATGCTCTACCCTGTTTTGTACGGAATCATTTTGCAAAAGGATTCAGCAAATCAGATTGTCGAGCTACGTAAGATCATTGATGTGGGAATTTTACAGTTGGCTATAGATAAGCTGGATTTAGAATCGCTTCATGCAATGGAACAGGCTCTGAAGGAACTAGAACGAAAAATTGCTATGGCTAAGGTCGCTCCTTCGGACGTGTATGATGCCGACACGGCTTTTCATATGGTACTTACGGCGATTACGCAAAATGTTTTGCTAGAGGGAATCTGTTCCTATGTGGATCAAATTACCAAAACATCACGGATTCGGGCTATCGAAAAGTTTATGCACGAAGGTGCTACAGAAGAGTTCTTGCAAATGCACCGTGATATACTTCGCGTGTTAAAGGACAAAAATAAGCAAGCGATTCATGAAGTTGTGGAAAAACATTATCAATATTGGGAAAAAGTCAACTTTTAATAGCTAAAGGAGCTATCATCATGCTGGTTCATTTTACGGAGTTTCTGAAGGAAGCTTCTCAGCAGCGCTATGCTGTAGGCTCCTTTAATGGCTATAACTATGAAACCTTTCAAGGCATTATTGCAGCTGGACAGGAAATGCAGGCGCCTATCATTTTGGCGTTTGGCGCTAAGTATTTACAGAATATGTCTTTCAAAGAAGCATCGGCTCTGGCGCGGCTCTTCGCTGCTGACAGCCCTGATTCGGTTTGTCTTCATTTAGATCATTGCAGTGAGCTTGCTACAGTTTTTCAAGCAATCCAAAGCGGTTTTAATTCTGTCATGTATGATGGATCGGCGCTATCTTTTGGCGAAAATGTAACAAATACCAAACTTGTTTGCGATGTTGCTCATGCCTGCGGCGTTTCCGTTGAGGCAGAACTTGGTTCCATTGCTGCAGGCGCTTTCTCCCATGAAGGATCAGAGCTGGATCGGGAGATTTTCACAGATCCAATGATGGCAGCCGAATTTGTAGCGGCTACCGGAGTAGATGCTTTAGCTGTTTCGATTGGTACAGTTCATGGAATGTATACCGCTAAGCCGCAACTACGCTTTGACATTTTAGCTGAGATTCAGCAGCTTGTTTCCGTTCCGCTGGTACTTCATGGCGGATCTGGCTTAAGTGAAGTTGATATTTCTCGTTGCATTGCAGGCGGTATTGCTAAAATAAATGTGAATACGGAAATTTCTATGCAGGTAATTGCTAAGACGCGAGAGTGTTTAGCGCAAAGACAGCCTCATTTTTCCGAACTATCTTCACTGCAGACTGCTTTTGTAAAAGAAGCTGTTCGAGAGTTTATGGCTCACTTTAAACGGCCTTTGGCAGTGGATGAGACGTGACGTGAGGCGTTAGGGTAGGAGGAGAACGATGGATAAGGTGATGATTTCTGTTGCTCCAGTAGCGAGCACTGATAAAGAAATTATTCCAGAGAAAATTGCAGCTGATGTACTGGCTTGCTGGCGAGCTGGGGCTGCTATGGTACATTTACATGTGCGTGATCAACAGGGCAAGTTGACGACTGATATGAGTCTGCTTGAAGAAACGCTTCGGTTGATTCGCCGCGAATCTGATATGATTATTGAGGTATCGACAGGCGGTGTTTCCAACTTAACGATTGAAGAACGCTGTGTACCGCTCTTTTCCGATTTAGTGGAAGCCTGCTCCTTAAATGTAGGATCGACGAATTTAGGTAAGGCTGTTTACTGTAATCCCCTTGATGAGGTGGAGTATTGTATTCAGAGTCTCTTACAGCAAAAGAAAACGCCGGAAGTAGAAGTATTTGAGATTGGTCATGTCTTTACCATGCGCGAGTTTATGAAACGCTATGAGTTTGTGGATCCAGTGTTGTTTAGCATCGTGCTGGGGCATGAGGGTGAAGCACCAGCTAGGCCTGATGTTTTGGCGGCGATGATACAAATGATTCCGCTTGGCGCTTTATGGGGCATTACTCATGCTAATAGACGGAATTTTTCGATTATAGCTGCGGCTGTGGGACTGGGAGCAAGTACTGTACGCATTGGTTTTGAAGACAGTAATTATTTAAATGAAACAGAACAAGTTGCTACGAATTTGCCTTTAGTAGAAAAAACAGTTCGTTTGCTCCAGGCAATGGACAAAGCGCCGATGACGCCGGCTGAAGCAAGAAGAACTTTTTCGATTGTCAGCAAATGACGGGAGGGACAAGGATGAGTCTATCACAAAGGTTAGATACTTCTGTGCTGCAATCTTATGAAATCGTTTCAGAAGCAAAGCTGCAGCCGCTTTTGGCGCAAGCAGCTGCTCAAGATCGCCACAAGATCATTGTTTTAGATGATGACCCGACAGGCGTTCAGACAGTTCATGACATTTATGTCTATACGGATTGGTCCTATGAAAGCTTGTGCCGCTGTTTTGACGAGGAAGCAAAAGTCGTGTATATTTTAACCAATTCTCGGGGCATGACAGAAGCAGAAACGCGAAGAGTGCATGAAGAAATCGGTGAAAGAATTCTCTGCGTATCGAAAGAAAAGGGGCAGCCCTTTTTGCTGGTGAGTCGCAGTGATTCCACGTTGCGAGGCCATTATCCGCTGGAAACTAGTTTGCTGCGTGAAAAACTGGAAGCAGGAGGGCAAACAGTAGACGGCGAGATTCTCTGTCCCTATTTTAAAGAAGGCGGACGGTTTACGATTGATAACGTTCATTATGTCAAATACGGTAATGAACTAGTACCAGCCGGGCAGACCGAATTTGCTCAGGATAAAACTTTTGGCTACAGCTCGTCTGATTTAACGGAATATATTGAAGAAAAGTCGCAGGGAATCTATAAGAAAGAGTCTGTTGTTACGATTGCTTTAAAAGATTTACGGGCCTGTCGCTATGAGCAAATTTGTCAGCAGCTTATGGCAGTGAACGATTTTCAAAAGGTCGTAGTAAATGCCATTGACGCCTGTGATGTGAAAGTTTTTACGATCGCGTTATATCAGGCTTTGGCCCAGGGAAAGTATTTTCTTTTTCGTACAGCCGCAGGCCTGGTGAAGGAGCTTGGCGCAATTGAGAATAAAGCGCTACTAAAGCACGATGAGATGGTCTTACCTGATACGACTTGCGGCGGCATTGTCGTTATCGGCTCGCACACGCAGAAAACGACGAGCCAGCTAGAAGCCTTGCGTGATCTTACTGGTCTCCAGTTCATTGAATTTAATTCTGATCTTGTGTTAGAACCGACGCAGTTCGCTGCTGAAATTGATTCTGTCTTAAGTCAAGAAGAAGCATATCTTGCCCAGGGAAAAACAGTCATTGTCTATACGAAACGGCAGCTTCTTACACTGGAAAACGATACGAAAGAAGCGGCGTTAAAACGCTCAGTAGCTATTTCTGAAGCTGTTCAGTCACTCGTAGGCAGGTTACAGATTATACCGGCTTTTGTAGTAGCTAAAGGCGGTATTACTTCCAGTGATATTGGAACGAAGGCGCTCCGGGTAAAACGAGCGAAAGTGCTAGGGCAAATTCAACCAGGTATTCCTGTCTGGCAGACTGATGGTACAAGTAAATTTCCTCATATGCCTTATGTTATTTTTCCTGGTAATGTGGGCGAACCGGACACTTTAAAAGAAGTTGTAAAGATTTTATCGTGACCTTAGTGAGTAGAAAAAGCTCTTCTATAGATGGACGATCCGAGAGGATATCTATCAAAGAGAAGAGCTCTTTTTATTGCTACAAGTTTTTTTGTGGTTTTATTGTTGAAAAGTTTGAAAATTGCCACAGGGAAATTCGGTTGACAAAGAAAAAAACGCGTGTTATATTGTAAAGCAAATGTTACGTTGTAAAGCACGTGTTGCATAGTAACTCCATACAGGTTTTAAAAATGCGATGATCAGAATAAAACAGAAGCAGATTTTTCTGGCAGAGAGCTGTCGGTTGGTGCAAGGCAGTAGAAAAACTTCTTCCTATCTCCTCTGTGAGCAGAATGCTGAACAGAAGTAGGCATATCCGGTATTCTACCGTTATGAAGAACCGTATTCGGATTGCATCCCGATATGAGTGAGCGGCTGCGCAAGCGGCAAATGAAGTGGTAACGCGGAGAATTTATTCCTTCGTCTTCAACATGGAATATCCATGGGAGGCGAAGGTTTTATTTTTCTCTGACAATATATAAAAAGGAGCTATTTCACATGAATGGATTAACTTTATTAGCAATTGCAATTATTGTTTGTGCAAGTGGTTACTTCATTTACGGCCGCTGGCTGGCGAAGCTTTGGGGAATTGATCCTCAGGCGAAAACACCGGCCTACCGTTTTGAAGATGGGGATGATTATGTCCCTTCCTCTAAGTTTACTGTTTTTACCCATCAATTTTCGTCGATTGCCGGGGCGGGCCCAGTCACAGGTCCGATTATAGCCGCTATGTTTGGGTGGGCGCCGGTTATGCTCTGGCTGATGATTGGCGGTATCTTTTTTGGCGCCGTACAAGACTTTACAGCATTATATGCTTCCGTAAAAAATGACGGAAAATCGATTGGTATGATGATTGAACAATATATCGGCAAAACAGGCAAGCGCATGTTCTTGCTCTTTTCTTGGCTATTTACGCTCTTAATCATTGCCGCTTTTGCCGATATTGTAGCAACAACTTTTAATGGTTTTAGTGCAAATGGCGCTTTGGCGACGCCGAACGCGGCTGCTGCGTCTATTTCCATGCTGTATATTGTTGTGGCTATTTTCTTCGGACTTTTCCTAAAAAAATATCCCTTGTCCGAAAAAACGAAACTGGCTGTCGCCCTTGTATTAATTGCGGCAATGCTGGCCGTTGGGATTGCTTATCCTCTGTACTTTACAAAAACGACTTGGATTTATGTGGTTTTTGCTTATATGTTTATGGCAGCAGTTATGCCGATGTGGCTGCTTATGGAGCCGCGCGACTATTTGAGTTCCTTTTTGCTGCTAGGGATGATTTTAAGTGGTGTTGTTGGTGTTATTTTTACGAACCCAACAATTGAATTGCCAGCCTTCAGTGGCTTTGAAGTGGGCGGGAAACCCATGTTTCCCATTCTCTTCATTACGATTGCTTGCGGCGCTGTATCTGGTTTTCACAGTCTCGTTTCGTCTGGTACATCCTCAAAAACGATTTCTAACGAGAAAGATATGCTCTTTGTCGGCTATGGCGCGATGATGGTGGAAACAATTTTAGCCGTAGTCGCTCTCATTGTAGTAGGGGCGGCTTCGGTAGGCGGCGTTCTGCCAAAAGGCACGCCTTTCCAGATCTTTTCAGCTTCTGTTGGCAATTTTATGGCTATGTTCGGACTGCCTAGCGCGATTGCCACCTGTATTATTACGATGTGCGTATCGGCTCTGGCCTTGACCACCTTGGATTCGGTGGGGCGAATTGGCCGCATGTGTTTACAAGAATTGTTTACAGGGGATACAACGGATCCGGCGCAAATGACGACAGTGCAAAAAATCTTTACGAACAAATATTTTGCTACGATCCTGACACTTTTCTTTGGCTATTTGCTCTGTTTGGGCGGTTATATGAATCTCTGGCCGCTCTTTGGGGCGGCGAATCAGCTTTGCTCCGCCCTAGTATTAATTGCTTTGGCCGTATTCTTAAAGGTAACAGGCCGAGAAGGCAAGATGCTCTATATTCCCATGATATTTATGTTTAGCGCTACAATGTTAGCTCTGTTGATGTCAATCTATGGTATTGTAAAAAAGGTACTGTACACAGGCGGGTTCTCTTTCTTGACTGATGGACTGCAGCTTATTGTCGCGATTGCCTTGATTATTCTGGCCATGCTTGTAGCCTCAACGAGTGTTCGCAAGTTAGTTGACTCACCGGCCCGTCCGGCTGTTCAACAAGATTAGGTTTAACTGTTCAATTGATTTGTTTTAAATGAACCAGCTTTCTGTCATTTTTAGTGACAGGAAGCTGGTTTTTTAGACGATTACAAAAGGAATTTGTTTAAAAATGCAGAAACTAAGTTTTATTTAATGAAGGGTTCTTATTACGGAGGCACTACTATGGACGGACAAGTTAGAATAGCGAAAAAAAGCCGGAAGTTGTGGCGCTACGGGGTCGTACTATTCGTTGCAATCGTATTTTTTAGTGTCAATGGCGTCGGCTTTTTCTTGGGAAATAAGGTTTTTGAAGAAGCCAGTGTGCTCCATACTAGACCCAATCGGTCCGATTCTGCTCAACTGAAAGCGAGATTGGAACGAGGGAAAGAGCAATTAGGCTGGCAGGACATTACACTCACTTCCCCTTTTGGCTATCCGTTGCAGGGGACTTTTATTCCAAACTCACAGCCTAGTACTAAAACTATTATTTTTTTACATGGCTTTACGGGGAGCCGCTTAGATGGTTTGGGCTACGCCCGCGTGTATCTAAATGCTGGTTTTAATTTTTTAATGATTGATTCGCGCCGCCATGGCGATAGCGGCGGTGATTCGGTGTCTTGGGGCGTCTACGAAAAAGATGATTTAGATCAATGGATTGGTTGGCTGCAGCAGCGCTTTCCCCATGGGCAAATCGGCGTTCACGGTATTTCCATGGGGGCGGCTACAGCATTACTTCATGCTGCTAAAAATAATCAAAATGATGCGGTTTCTTTTTATATTGCCGACAGTTCTTTTGATGATTTTGATGCGCTATTACGAGAGCAAATCAGGCAGCGACTGCCGCAGCTTGAACCCCAGTTATCCGATCTGCTACTCGTTTATGCAAATCTAGCCGCCTACTGGCATGGCCGCTTTTTGTACTATGATGCATCACCGCTTCGTATTGCCAGTCAGATTCATACGCCTGTACTCTATCTGCATGGCGAGGCTGATAAACTGATTCCTGTCGCTATGTCTCGTACGCTTTATGAACGGACTGGCGCACTAACGCAGTTGGTAACTTTTCCGGCGATGGATCATATTCAAGCAGCTTTTCAGGTGCGCCGCGAATATTGGCAGACCGTTGAAAACTTTATAGCGCTAGTGCCTAAAACGCCAAGGTAGATTGATAAAAATATTGTTAAAATAAATAATTGCAGGTTTCAGTGTTTTTCCTGATTTTATGCATTATTGCTTACCAAGATAATATGAATAAAAAGTGGTTATTTGTCAAGAAGACGACAGGTAACCACTCTTCTTTTGTCGAAAATGATCAAAAATAAGTCTGAAAGCCTATAATGTTTATAGCAATTTTACACGAATTACTAATAGCAATCTTTTTGTTATAGGATATTGGTGAACTGTAATTTGGTTTGTTTTTCCAACCTTCTCTGAAATGAGTAGTTGTGACGAATGATAAGCAAAAGGTGAATAGCAATAAACCTAAAATGTAGATGGAGTTGCAGTATGGAAAAACAGCGTTGGCAGTCGTGGCGTTTTTTGATGGTATTGATCTATATGCTAGGAATGGGAACTGTCTGGGCCGCGGAATTGCCTGACAGCGGGCAACTTATTGGAGCAGGCAATGAAAAGCGCTTGATAAGCCCGGAAAAGAAAACACTGCAGATTGTTGTTCCAACGGAGGAATCAGGGAAAGAAAGTGGAACGGCTGCAGTGTTTGTTCGATCGATTCGGATTCAAGGTGATAGTTTATTTGCTGGGGAGAAATTGCGTTTTTTGTGGCGAGACCATTTAAATAAACAATTATCGCTCGCGGAGCTGGAGCAGATAGCTGATCAAGTTCGCTCCTATGTACAGTCGCGGGGATATTTTTTAGCGACGACAGTCATTCCCGAGCAGAATATAGTCAATGGCGAAGTAGAAATTGATTTATTTGTCGGTCATTATGGCAAAATCTTCATTAAAAATGAGGCAAAGCTTGATTCAAAAGTATTAAAAACGCTTTTGGCACCGTTACAGCCGGGCGAACTGATTGATAAAGATACTCTGGATGGAGTACTTTCGCGACTAAATGATCGTGCGGGCATTAGTATTAGGGCAACGCTTTCGCCCGGGGAATTTACCGGTGAAAGTGATTTACTGGTGGAATTGTTGCCAGGCCGATCGGTGAATGGTCAAATCTATAGTGACAATTATGGCAACCGCTATGCCGGAGCCAACCGAAGCGGCGTAACTGTTTCCTTTTCAAACTTGACTGGGCGCGGTGATCAACTGCTTCTAGGAGGCGTTATGACTAGTGGCGCTTTGCTGCGGGATGGAAGTTTTCGCTATACTTGGCCCATGTTGGGCAATGATATAAATTGGACGATTGCTTATTCTTCGCTGGGGTATCGTCTTGGTGATCCCTTTGCCGAGTTACAGGCATCAGGTCGTATAACGGAAAAAGGCATTTATGAAGAGATTCCTTTAGAACGACTGAGAAACCGTTCACTGACAGCAAAAATTGGTTATGAAGTAAAAACAAGTATTGATGAAAAAAGGGGTCTAGCCTACCGCGCTGACAAAAAAGTGCAGCAGGCTGTATTTGCTCTATATGGTGATAGTAGTGATGATCTAGGCAATGGCGGCGTAAACTATTTTTCCTTGGCTTATTATCGGGGGAAGCTCTCCTTGCAATCGGAAGATAGTCGGCTTGACGATCAATTGTCCCAAACTGCTGGGAAGTACGACAAGTGGCTCATTAACGGGTATCGGCGTCAGTCTTTAGGGAATCGTCTTGATTTGTCTCTAGAGGTAACAGGGCAGTTAGCGGGAAAAAATCTTGATTCAGCGGAAAAATTTTATTTGGGAGGTCCTCATGGCGTTCGGGCTTATCCACAAGGGGAAGGTGGTGGCGATGAGGGATGGCTTTGGCGTAGCGAAATAGCCTGGAAGATGCCTGATGATCAGTTTCAAGTCCTCGCTTTTTTTGATCGTGGTCAAGTGAAAATTAATAAAAACGCTGTTGGTTCGGGGCCTAATGGACGGTTGTTATTGGGGGCTGGTGTCGGATTATTATGGCAGCAACCAGGAAAGTATGGAGTTCGATTGGATTATGCCTGGAAAGTAGGTCGCGAAGCTGCACTGTCCGCGACTGATAGCCCGTCGCGTTTGTGGTTGCAAGGCGTTATGTATTTTTAAGGAGGAGAAGCCATGAAAAAAAGCAGTGTAATGTTTCTCTGTTGGATTTTTTTCGCTTCTTCTGTAGGGGCTAATCCGGCGGGCGGGCAGATTAGCGGTGGTACAGGTCAGATTACGCAAAATGGTGGTCAGGTAACTATTACGCAAAGTAGTGAAAAGCTTTCCATAAATTGGCGCGATTTTTCTATACGACCTGGCGAGGCCGTCCGGTTTATTCAGCCGGGCAGTCGATCGATTGCTTTAAACCGTGTTAATGGTTTAGGTAGGTCCGATATTTTTGGTTCTTTGACAGCGAATGGTCAGGTCTTTTTATTGAATCCTAACGGTATTTTATTTGCACCAGGCGCGCAAGTTCAGGTCGGTGGTCTTGTTGCAACTTCACTGGGAATGACCGATAGTGATTTTTTTGCTGGGAAATATGTTTTTTCTGGCAGTGGTACGGTTGCGAACCAAGGAACTATTGCGGCTAAGAACTATGCTTTACTATTAGGCAATACTGTAACAAATGAAGGAAAAATTTCTGTATCGCAGGGATTCGCTGGACTGGCGGCAGGGAAGCGTATGACTGTTGATTTTTATGGTGATGGATTGCTGAACTTGTCTGTCGACCAAGCTGCTATTCAGGGGACAGTAAAGAATATGGGGTTGATCCAAGCTGATGGCGGTCACATTATGATGTCAGCTGGAGCTCGTAGCGGCTTGCTTCAGACTGTTGTCAATAATGGCGGCATCTTGCGGGCGCGCAGTGTTACCGAGAAAAATGGTATAGTCCGTCTGGAGGGCGGTTCAGTAACACAGCAGGGACAGATTGATGCACGCGGCGAAAATAGCGTGGGCGGCCAGGTTTGGCTACTGGGACAGGATATTGTTCTTAGTGGAGCTTCGAAAATTGATGTAAGCGGCAACACCGGCGGGATGATTCGTGTTGGTGGCGATTTTCAAGGGGCAGGCACGGCTGAAAAGGCCCAGAATGTTACGGTTAATGCTGGGGCAAAGCTTTATGCCAACGGTTTAGGCCGAAGTGATGGCGGCACCGTTGCGATTTGGTCTGAGGGGCAAACCGTTTATGACGGGATGATTTCAGCGCAAGGTGGACCTGAGGGAGGCAATGGCGGTCGCGTTGAAACTTCAGGGAAAAGCTTGCGGCTTACAGGAACTGTTACAGCTGGTGCACCGCGCGGCGTTGCGGGAACCTGGCTTATCGATCCGTACGACGTATATATTGAGGATCACGGTTCTTTGGGAGATCAAGATATAGTGAGCGACCAAAGTATGACTGGGATTACGGTACTAACGCCTGCGGCTTCCGTGGGAATTCTCGATGTTGTTAGTACAGGCAGTCTGACTACGGCGCTTGCCTCAACGGATGTAACGGTGAAAACGGCAGGGCCGTCGGCTGCACCCGTGGCATATGGTGATATCACGGTAGCTAGTCCTTTTTCCTGGAGCAGCGGTCATTCTCTGACGCTGCAAGCGGATCGTAATGTAATCATTGATTCTTCTGTCCAGTCTGCTGGAGGTGCTTTAACTCTTCAAGCTCCTAGTGGAAAAGTTCAGGTTACTCCTGCTGGTTCTATAGCAACCCAGAGCGGTCATGTTACGATTTCTGCTGGCGATAGCGGCGTTTCCATCAAGGGACCTGTAACAACTCAGAGTGGCAATATTACGATTAATGGTACGAATCAAGCAGTATCAGGGGTAAGTGGTGTTGAAATTTCTGGAAATATTACTACATCCACCGGTCAAATTAAAATTACTGGTACTAATTTGGTAACGAGTTCTAATGATTACGGCATTTTACTTTCGAATGGTACTGTCAAAAGTATGGGTTTTACGAGTAATGGGGATGGCTTAATTGCGCTTGATGGTACTGGCGGCGTAGGTACTCAGAACGAGTATGGTATCTTTATTGATGATCATAGTCATGTGACAACGGCTGGCGGATCTATTACGCTGACGGGAAAGTCGCAAGGAGCAGGCCCAACTGGTTTGTCCAATCATGGGATTTTGTTAAGTAATAACAGCAGTGTTGCGGCGACTGGTAATGGTTCTGTTACCGTGACTGGGACGAGCGGCACTGGCCATAAAGATAATTACGGTATTCAAGTTGACTATAATAGCAGTATGTCAGTTGAGAATGGAAATCTTAGTATGACCGGAACAGGAAATGCCGTTAGTGCTAATGGCATGGGGATTGTGATTGATCACAGCGGTTCTAACATTGCAGCAAGTGGCAGCGGCAACATTACTCTTACTGGTACGGGAAACGGCGACGCCGACAGTATTGGTGTTTGGTTTGTTAATGGATCTGTCAGCGACATAGCGCTTGCGGCGAACACTGGTGATGTAAAAATTATTGGCACAGGCGGGACAAGTGGCACTGGTTCCGGCCGAGACGGAATTCGGATTGAGGGTGGCGTTACCTTACAGAAAATTGGTTCCGGATCAATCCTGTTGGTGGGAACTGGCAACGGCGCTAATAAAAGTATTAATCTTATTAATGGAACGGTAAGCTCTGGCGGGAATCTGATTCTTGTTGCGGCTGGAAGCGGTGATGTTGTCAGTGGAGGCTCCGCTTCGTTTTTAGCTGGTTCGGGCAAACGATGGCTGTTTTATGGGCAAAATGCTGCGCAAAATCAAACGAATCTTTTGGATAATGCTTTTACGCTTTATGGAACAACCTTTAATGCTGCTGCGCCAGAAGTTAGCTACAGCGGCAACGGATTCATTTACGCAAATCCACTAATCTTGACGGTAGTACCTCAAGGAACGGTAACGAAGGTTTATAATGGAACTAAGACAGTATTGCTTACAACAACTAATTTTTTAAGAACGGATTCTTTTGGCGGCACAGCCAATATTACTGGTGGTAGCGGCTTATTTGATACGCAACAGGTGGGTAACAGTAAAGTTGTTACAGTAACTGGGGTTTCGGTTGACACTCTTATAGATGGCAGCAGCCATCCTGTCTATGGCTATACAGTCAACGGTGCTTCCGGCACGATCAGTGGTAGTATCACCGCGGCGCCGCTGACAGTAAGTCTGGTCGGAACAGTACAGAAAAACTACGACGGGACGACAACAGCTACGTTAACAGGCAGTAATTATCATTTGGTCGGTAGTGTTTTGGGCGATGATGTTACTGTTTCTGGCAGTACAGCCACTTACGACAGTGCAGCTGTAGGTAGCGGCAAGACTGTGACGGTAACAGGACTGACGCTTTCCGGGGCTGAGAGAGCCAATTATACGGTGAATTCTTCAGCAAATGCAGCCATTGGACAGATTATTGCAGTTGCACCACCAGTAACACCACCGGTAACACCACCGGTAACACCACCGGTAACACCACCGGTGACTCCGCCCGTGACACCACCGGTAACACCGCCAGAGACACCATCGGTGACGCCGCCGATAACACCGCCCGTGACACCGCCAGAGACACCATCGGTAACGCCCCCAGTGAAACCCCCGATAATGCCGCCAGAAGTAGAACGGAGTGTCAAGGCGTTACCTGCTTCATTGGTACAAGGGGAGCCACAGCGAGTCTCTGAAACTGGGATTGGAATGGTTCTAATTTTTCCCGACAATAGAGTGTTGAGAGCTGGCGATTTTTTTGAACTTGTAGTGCCGCCCGAACAATTGCCGCCTGATTTGCCGCGTTGGCGGCAGACGGTTCGGCAAAAAAATGGCAACAATCTTCCGCCATGGATTTTCTTTGATTCTCGTCGGGTTCGTTTTTATGGCCGTGTTCCGATCGGCTTTAAGGAATCGCTGGATCTTGTTTTATTGTTGCAGCGAGGGGATGGACGAGAATTGCGGTTGGTATTTCCCGTACGGCCAATGGCGTAAACAGAATTGATTGATCTAGTTGCGAGCTTAGAACCCCGCTGTGGCGGGGTTCATTTTATTTTAGGTTTATACAAAAGAAATTTTCTTGTAAAAAAGAGGAGATTTCTCCCTGTACTTTTAGATAGTGGAAAAGAGGTCACTATTTGTTATTCTAAATAGTAAGTAGTGACTTTGTGAAATCGACTGATTTCGCCATTATAAGGGGATGAATAAAATGCTTCAAAAACTGTTTCAACCGGGAATTTTTATAATGAGTCGATTTCGCTTGATGACTAAATTTTTTATGGTCAGTATTATTTTAGTTGCTTTGCTGGCGCTAGCTTTATATCAATTTTTTGCGGGAAATGGTGAAAGTAAGGATTTTTCCCAAAAAGAAAAATATGGCGTAGAATATGCCGCAGCGTCTTATCAATTAGCGCGATCGATACAAGACTATTCTTTTCACTCGCGACAAGCCCCTGAGAATGTGGAAACTGCTTTTTCTGAGATTGAAAAAGTAGACCAAAAATTTCACAGTGTTTTAGATGCGCCAGAACAGAAGAAAGAAGTATCAAAAGACATTGCGAAAGCAAAAGAATTATGGGCAGGGCTTCGCGGCGGCCAGGAGATTTATAGTGAGCTTTTTGGGGCGTTGACGACGCTACATAGCGATATTTCGGATAACTCGAATCTTACGCTCGATCCGGATCTTGATTCTTATTATAGTATGGATGTTGTCATGTTTCGTAGTCTCGCACTTTCCGACGCTTTATTTCAGGTGCGGGCTTTATTAGAAAAACAACAGACGGGACCACTGACTTATGGCGATCGCAAAAATTTAATTGCCTTAAGTACAAAAATCGGTGGACTTGTTGATACGATGAATGCAGATTGGGAAACTGGACTTGCTTTTAACCAGACTAAGGGCAAAGGTGTGCTGACGCCACTGCAGTCGGAAGCCGATGGCTTCAAGACAACTTTTAGCGCAATGCTGCAAAAACTGGATGACGGTTTAGCTCAAGAACAAGGTGTTATCGCGCTTTCATCTAGAGATATTGATCAGGCTGTTAGTGTGAATGATCATTTATTTGCCAATTTAGGACAGGCGCTAGGCGAATTGTGTTCGTTACGAGTCGAGCAATATGAGCGAAAAGCCAATATTGTTTTGATTGCGCTCGTCATTGCGTTACCACTCTTGTTATATGTTTGTATTGCCTTGGTGTTGTCTATAGTGAATGCTGTTTCGGTTATTAGCAGCGGCCTTGTGAAAATTGAAAAAGGGGATCTTTCTTCTAGTGTTGAAGTGAGTTCGCACGATGAGTTAGCGCAGATCGCGGCAGGAATTAATCGGATGACCGTAAATATGCGTGATATTTTGCAGAAAATATCTGATTTTTCTCGGCAGATTGCAGCATCGGCAGCGGAGCTGCAAAGTGGCACAGAAGAATCAGCTGAAGCAGCTGGCAGTGTGGCTCAGTCAGCCGGTCAGGTCGCTGATGGGGTTCATTCACTTTCCGCTTCCGCTGAGGAATTTACCGCCTTTACCGCAAATGTTAGAAGTCATGTTCATCAATTATCCGATAGTTCGCTAGAGGGGAGCCGCGTTGCGAAAACGGTAGATCACAAAGCTGCTTTGTTACAGCATAATGCAGCTGATTCACGCCAAGCTGCTTTAACCTTGTATGACGGCATTAACTCTAAAGTAGTGCAAGCCATTGAAGACGGTAAGGTAGTCGATGAAATTGTAAAAATGGCTGATTCCATTGCTGCTATCGCGGCACAAACCAACCTATTAGCGCTTAACGCCGCTATTGAAGCGGCTCATGCCGGTGAAAGCGGCAGGGGATTTGCCGTAGTCGCTGAGGAAGTTCGCAAACTGGCGGAAGAATCGTCGCGTACTGTTGATACGATTCAACACTTAACAGAAAAAGTTCAGCTTACAATGCATGTTCTTGTTGATAACAGCAAGGAACTGCTGGAGTTTATTAATGCCAAAGTACTGTGCGATTACGACGCTTTTGTTCAAGGGGGCGTTCAGTATAAACAGGATGCCGACGCATTCTTAGCAGTGACGGCGGAAATTAGCGACCAGTTAGGGAAAGTATCGACTGAGATGCAGGAAATTAATGGAGCGATGGAGTCGGTAGCTGCAGTCATTGTTCAAAATGCCCAAGAAACTGAGACGATTTCCAATGGTACTGATCAGGTTAGTCAAACAATGCAGGAAATTAAAGCAGCGGCGAACTCTTTATCATCTGTGGCTACGCAGTTAGAGGGACTCGTTCTCTGTTTTAAATTATAAGAAATGGAATAAGGAGCTTTCTGTTAGATTCGCCTCAGGCTAATCAACAGGAAAGCTCCTTAACTTTTTAGGTCGAATGCCAGCGCTACTCGCAGGCAATATATATTCGTTTGATTTATTACTTGGTAATCGGTGTAAGCGAAGCTTGGAAATGACGCAGAATAGGTGGCTCCCAAGTGATTTTATAGCCATGTTTGATTTCATGAGCACGATCTTTGATGGCAATCAACGCTTCCGCCATAATATCAAAATGGGCCTGAGTATATACGCGGCGCGGGATAGCTAGACGAGTAAATTCAAAGTCGGCCTGCAGTTGTTCTTTCGTGTCAGGATCATTGCCCAGCATGTAGGAACCAATATCACAGGCGCGAATTCCCGCCTCTTTATAAAGTTCCACAGCGAGAACCTGGCCAGGAAATTCATGGTAGGGAATTTGGGGGAACAGAGCTTTGGCATCGACGAAAACACCATGTCCGCCTACGGGGGATTGATAAGCAATGCCTGCCTCATCCAGTTTAGCAGCTAAATATTCCATCTGACCAATTCGATAACGGAGATAATCTTCATCTAAACCTTCATATAGGCCAATGGCTAAAGCTTCTAAGTCTCGGCCGGAAAGACCGCCATAGCTTGTAAAGCCTTCATAGGAGATGCAGTTTGCTTTGATTGGCAGAATCAGCGCTGACTCGCTATTCTTTACGCCGATAAGCCCGCCCATGTTGACAAGCGTGTCCTTTTTCGCTGACATGGTAAAGTAATCAGCGCAGTCGAACATCGCGCGGATAATTTCTTTAATCGATTTATCTTTAAATTCTGTCTCACGCTGTTTAATGAAAAAAGCGTTTTCAGCGTAACGAGCTGCATCAATATTGAAGGGGATTTGATATTTTTGGCAAAGAGCTGCTGTTTCGCGGATGTTTTGCACGGAGACGGGCTGACCGCCAGCAGAGTTATTTGTTACTGTCATAACGATGAGGCCGACTTGCGCTGCACCATGCTCTTGAATCAGTTTTTCTAGTTTTGCTATATCCATATTGCCTTTGAAAGGCGCTTTTTTTACGGGATCTTTTGCCTCGGCGACGACGCAGTCAATTGCTCGAGCGCCGCATAGCTCAACATGGGCCCTTGTTGTATCAAAAAACATATTGGAAATAGCCACTTGCCCTTTTTTTAGAATGGCGCCAAAAAGTACTTTTTCTGCTGCTCGTCCTTGATGGACTGGTTGAATGTACCCATAATCAAAGATATCTTTACCTGCTTCGATCAATTTATAATAGCTGCGTGAGCCGGCATAGGCCTCATCACCGCGCATGACACCAGCCCACATTTGGTCAGACATGGCATTTGTGCCTGAGTCGGTTAATAGGTCAATATAGACGTCTTCCCCAGCCAAGTTAAAGAGATTATACTGCGCCTTAGCGATTTTTTCTTCGCGTTCTTCTCTTGTAAGCATTTTAATGGGTTCAACCATTTTAATGCGAAACGGTTCTGGAATATACTTAACTGCCATAATAATTCCTCCAATAATTTTTTCAGAAGATTTTGATCATGCTTTTAAGTATTTTGCAAAAATCATGCCAGCTTTCACAAAAGTAGCAGAAGGTAGCTAGCATTAGCCAAATTATTAAGAAACTGCGATTGTATAGAAAGGATTATAAGTAGTTTTGATAGAAAAATTGCCAAGAAATTTTATCAGTGATAAATTTTCTTGGCAATTTATTTTGACGATTTAATTCTGATGAGAGTGTTTTTGCAGCTGATAAGCATGTATTTTATTTAGAATAGTTGTATTTGATACGCCTAAAGCCTGGCCAGCGGCGCGGGATGATGGGTATTGCTCCAATACGGCAGCAAGAATTTCTTTCTCAACGGCAGTCACAATTTCTTTTAAGGTAGGCCAGGGCCGTGTCGGTGACAAAGGAATTTGAATGGCGAGCGAGTCTTCCTGGCGACTGACTGTTTCAGGGCTAAAAGTTGCAGAATCAAGATCCGACCAAGCTGCAATATCTTGCGGCTGAATTTCACGACCATCAATAAAATTAATGATTCGTTCTAACGTGTTTTCCAGTTGACGTACATTGCCTGGCCAGCTTTTTTTGAGCAGCAGAGCAACACTGGCTGGTGTCAGTTGTAAAGGCGGCTTATTCAATTTTTGGCAAATTTTCTTAACTAGATGTTGTGCTAATAACGGAATATCTTCTTTGCGGTCACGCAGCGGCGGCAGCGTCAAGGGGATGACATTGAGACGGTAATAGAGATCTTCGCGAAATTGACCGCAACGAATCAGTTCTTCCAAGTTGCGATGCGTCGCCGCGATGATGCGAACATCTACTTCAATTTCCCGACTACCGCCGACTGGACGAATGGTGCTGGTTTGCAGCACGCGCAAGAGTTGGACTTGAAGACGAGGCGAAATATCGCCAATTTCGTCAAGAAACAGCGTTCCGCCGTTCGCTTGTTCAAATAGGCCCTTTTTTCCCTGCTTTGCGGCACCGGTAAAAGCACCGGCTTCATAGCCGAAAAGTTCGCTTTCCAGTAGGGTGTCAGTTAGGGCGGTACAGTTGATCGCCAGTAAGCGTTGTGTTGCCCGTTGGCTTGCCTGATGAATGGCGGCGGCAAATAGTTCTTTTCCTGTGCCGCTTTCGCCCCGTAGCAATACGGTAGAAGTGCTTTTCGCAACTGTTTTGGCAGCGGTAATGACTTGGTTCATGCTGGCGCTTTGACGAATGATATCGTCAAACGTAGTTTGACGAGAGCCCTGTTCCGTATTTAGCAGAGCTTTTTCTACTTGTTTTAAATCTTGAATGGTTGATACGGCGCCAATAATTTCGTTTAAATCATTGGTGACAGGCAAGGTACTTGTAAAAAATGAGAACTTTTTCCCTTGTATTTCTAGTTTTTGTTCTTGGAGACGATAGACTTTGCCGCTATCCAGCGTTTTTTTGATGAGGGAATGGGGGCCGAGAACAGTTTCGACTGGCAGTCCAATGACGGTGGCGTTGCAGCCGAACAACTTACAGGCCACTTCATTAATATGAGAAATACATCCTTTTAAATTAATGGCAATGATTCCTTCGCTGACAGAGTTTAGAATCGTTCCGAGTTCTTGTTCCTTTTCACGATAAGGCATTTGATTCAGAAATTGAATGGACTTAATGCTCGGCAGTGCCGAGAGATCAGTCATTAATTGCTGAATCTGTTCTTGCATCTCACATTCGAATTGTAGGGCCATGCCGATTTTCGGCAGTACTTCCATGGCAATTTTATTAATTTTATTTTTATCAGTGATTTTAAAAATTTCATAACCTAGCCCTGGTGAATCAATGAAGTCGATTTGCATGATATATTCTGGCATAACAGACGTTCCTTTCCCGCAATTATCCAAATAATTAAATCTTATTAAATCTTCCGTATGAAGTTCTCAGTTATACTTTGATTATAAGCAGGGGCGTCTTGCAAAACAATACAGAGATTTATCGCAGCAAGCAATTTGACGTAATGATCAATTTTCTTGAGATTTTCTGTGATTTATGATACCATGCAAATAGTATTCGGTGAGTCTTTTGAGCAAGAGAAAATAGTTGCTTGAGACAAACCACACTGTTTAGCAAAATCGTACTGATTACACGAGGGGTATCCCGAATGAGAAGGCGAGAGCATAGGAGTTGGAGAAAAAAGGTTTACGTAAGCCTTTTGGCTTCGTTATAACATTCTATCCTTGCGCTTATAGCTGCGAGGATTTTTTAGTTATTTGGAGGGCTAGATGGAAACAAGACTTGCTTTAGTAGGAATTATTGTAGAAAATAAGGAATCTGCGAAGAAGCTAAACGATATTTTGCACGATTATGGCGAGTATATCGTAGGTCGTATGGGGATTCCTTATCATAAACGGAATGTTTCTGTCATCAGTATCGTTATGGATGCTCCCAATGATGTAATCAGTGCTTTCGCCGGCAAATTAGGGATGGTTCCACAGGTAAGTATTAAAACAGTTTACTCGAAAATGACCTTTTTTGGAGAGGAATAGGTCTTAGTCGAATGGTAAAGGAGCCAGAAGAATGTATAATGTAAAATCAAAGCAAGCGGCAGAATTTATTGATGATCAGGAAATCCTCGATACTCTTGCGTATGCGTCTGCCAATAAGACGAATCGGTCATTAATTGAAAGCATTTTAAATAAGGCGAAAGAATGTAAAGGTTTGAGCCATCGTGAGGCAGCTGTTCTTTTAGAATGTGAGCTTGATGATGCCAATGAGGCCATGAAGACTTTGGCGCGAGATATTAAACAAAAATTCTATGGCAATCGGATTGTCATGTTTGCTCCCTTATATCTTTCTAATTACTGTGTGAATGGGTGCGTATACTGTCCTTACCATCAAAAAAACAAGACCATTACCCGCAAGAAGCTGACGCAGGAGGAAATTGTCCGCGAGGTTATTGCACTTCAGGATATGGGCCATAAGCGCTTGGCCTTAGAAACTGGCGAAGATCCTGTTAATAATCCCATTGAATATGTGTTGGAAAGTATCAAGACGATTTATAGTATTAAGCATAAAAACGGGGCGATTCGCCGCGTCAATGTGAATATTGCGGCTACCACTGTGGAAAATTATCGCAAGCTGAACGAAGCTGGGATTGGCACTTATATTTTATTTCAAGAAACCTATAATAAGAAAAGTTATGAAGAGCTTCACCCGACGGGGCCGAAACATGATTATGCCTACCATACGGAAGCGATGGACCGCGCTATGGAAGCTGGGATCGATGATGTTGGCGTTGGCGTTCTCTTTGGACTAAATATGTACCGCTATGATTTTGTGGGACTCTTAATGCATGCGGAACATTTAGAAGCTACGATGGGCGTTGGACCGCACACGATTAGTGTACCGAGAATTCGCCCGGCTGATGATATTGATCCAGAAAACTTTACGAATGCCATTTCTGATGAGATTTTTGCTAAAATTGTCGCTGTTTTACGAATTGCTGTGCCTTATACCGGTATGATCGTATCAACTCGGGAGTCGCAAGCAACGCGGGAACGTGTGCTGGAGCTGGGAATTTCTCAGATTAGCGGCGGTTCCAGTACGAGTGTGGGCGGCTATGTGGAAAAAGAACCGGAAGAAGAAAATTCGGCGCAGTTTGAAGTAAACGATAACCGTACGCTTGATGAGATCGTGAATTGGCTGCTAGGACTTGGCTATATTCCGAGTTTCTGCACAGCCTGCTATCGCGAAGGCCGCACCGGGGATCGCTTCATGAGTCTTGTTAAATCAGGACAGATTGTGAATTGTTGTCAGCCGAACGCGCTGATGACGTTAAAAGAATATCTAGAAGATTATGCAGCAAAAGATACGCAGGTAAAAGGGGAGCAGGTGATTCAACAGGAAATTCCTCGCATTACCAATGAAAAGGTGAGAAAGATTGCGATCGAGCACTTGCAGGAACTGCATGATGGTAAACGAGATTTTCGTTTCTAACTGATTTCGTAAGAAAATAGATGATAAAGAATGTAGCCGCAGAATGATTTCTGCGGTTTTTCTATTGACCAATTAGGAAAAGTATAGTAAATTTACAATTAAAACAAACGTTTATTTAAAACGATTGTTTTATCTATTCTGAAAAGTCTATTTAATGTTGTTAAATGTTCGTTTACAGTTAGGGGAGGCGTATTTTATGGAAGAAGATAAGCGAAGTCGTTTGCTTGCGACTGCGACAGAATTATTTGCTCGTAAGGGATTTTCTGCTGTTTCCGTGCGGGAATTGGCTATTGGCGCCAAATGCAATGTAGCGGCAGTTTCCTATTATTTTAATGGCAAGGAGGGGCTGTATCAGGCTGTCTTAGAGGAGCAACTTGCCCCCATCTTGGCGGCTTTACAGAGTGTTAAGAACCGTGTAGACCTTTCACCTGTCGACAGGCTCGCATTTTATGCCGATCAAATTGCCAATATTCATGGCACTCGGCCCTGTTTAGCTTGTTTCATTATGAGTGAAATGATTAATCCGACAGAATGCGGCGGGGAAACAATTCAGCGTCATATCTCGCAAGCTTATCAATTTATGTTTGAGGCCATTGCAACAGGGATTAAAGAAGGCTTCTTCCGCTCGGATTTAAATGTAAATTTCACGGCTGTTTCTTTGGCCGGTATTTTAAACTTTTTCTTTTTAATGAAGCCTTTAATTCAAAAAAATGTGCCCCTATCACCGCAATCAAATGAAGAATATACGGCCCACGCTTTTCAGGTATTTTTGCAGGGGATATTACCACCAGATGATAAGGCGTGTATCAATATAAGCGAGCAAGAGAGGAAGTGATTTGATGAAGATCACAGCAAAAAAAGCAAAGATCATTATCGCGCTGCTCCTTCTGGTCGGCGGAATCGGCGGTTATTTCTATTTTCAACGAGGGGCCGTGTCGACTGATGATGCCGCAATTGAAGGTCAGATTGTAACGATTAGCCCGAAGGTGCAAGGGTATGTAAAAAAGCTAAATATGGCAGATAATCAGCTTGTTAAGGCGGGAGATGTTCTTGCCGAAATTGATTCAACGGACTATGTGATTCGCCGCGATAAGGCGAAAGCCGCGCTAGCTGCAGCCGAAGCGGCAGCCAGTGCTGCTAAAAGTAATGCAGCGACCACAGCAGTTACGGCGCCGTCGAATTTGGCGGGAGCGTCAGCTCAGGTAGCTGTAGCGGCCGCAACCTGGGAAAAGACTTCGCAGGATTTAAGTCGGATGGAAAGCCTATTTGGCTCTGGGGCTGTTTCCCGGCAGCAACTTGATGATGCTGTAGCCGCCGAAAAATCAGCGAGATCGACGCTTGAAAAAACGCGGGCCGATCAACGTTCAGCCAGTACAGCATCCACAGTAATTGCTGCATCGCAAAATACAGCAGAACAGTTAGCAGCGCAAGTTCAGCAGGCGCGAGTCGATTTAGCGCAGGCGGAAAGCGACTTGGCTAATACGAAAATAGTGGCCCCGATTGATGGACGGATTACAAAACGCAGTGTTGAGCTTGGCAATTATGTCCAGGCAGGGCAGCAACTTTCTTCTTTAGTCGGTACAGAGCTTTGGATTGTAGCGAATTTTAAAGAAACACAGCTGGCTCACATGCGAGTTGGTCAAAAAGTCCATATCAAGGTTGATGCTTTTCCTGATTTGCTGCTCAATGGGACGGTAGATAGTCTACAGGCAGGAACTGGTTCGCGTTTTTCCTTATTTCCCGCTGAAAATGCTACAGGAAATTTCGTGAAAATTGTACAGCGCGTTCCTGTTAAAATTCGTTTTGACAGTCAGCCTGACGCCACTTTGGCGATTGGGCCAGGTATGTCAGTACTTCCAACTGTCGAGACGGAAAAGGCAGGCTGGTAATATGGTCGAAGCAGCCTTTAGACCGAAAAACCCCATGCTCGTCGCGACGGTTGTTAGTATTGCCGCTTTTATGGAAGTGCTTGATACAACGATTGCCAATGTGGCACTTTCGCAAATTGCCGGTTCCATTGGTGCTAGCTCTGAAGAGAGTACGTGGATTCTTACCTCTTATCTTGTATCAAACGGCATTGTTTTGCCGCTATCAGGCTGGCTATCAGGACTGATGGGGCGTAAGAACTTTTTCATTGCTTGTATTCTTGGGTTTACCCTGACTTCTTTTCTCTGTGGTATTGCTAATTCCTTAACACTTCTGATTGTATTTCGTTTGCTGCAAGGGCTGGCTGGCGGCGGATTGCAACCAGCCCAGCAAGCAATTATTAAAGATAGCTTTCCTCCAGAAAAACTAGGGATGGCTTTTGCGATTACCGGGATTACGACCGTGTTGGCGCCGATCATCGGACCAGCGCTCGGTGGGTACATTACCGATAACTACAATTGGCGCTGGATTTTCTTTATGAATGTGCCTGTCGGTCTGCTAGCTGCCTTTTTAGTGAAATTACTTGTAGAAGATCCGCCAAGCGCTCAAAAGCGTCCTCTAGGATCGATTGATTATATCGGGCTGAGCTTGATTGCCCTAGGGTTAGGCGCACTTCAGATTGTTCTTGACAAAGGGCAGCAGGAAGACTGGTTTGATAGCTCCTTTATCATTGTATTTTCCGTGATTGCTGCTGTGGGACTCATTACAGCCGTTTTCTGGCTGCTGCAGCAAAAGCATCCAATTGTAAAACTGCAGTTATTTAAAATTCCTAGTTTTGGCATGCCTTGCGTGATGATGTTTTTTGTTGGTTTTGCTCTCTATTCCGGTACGACGCTTCTGCCTATGCTTGTACAGACTTATTTCGGCTATAATGCTACGTTATCAGGGCTGCTACTATCGCCTGGCGGATTAGCGGTTTTAACGGTTATGCCCCTTGTGGGGCGACTTGTGAATAAAGTACAGGCAAAATATCTCGTTTCTTTCGGTATGGCCATTATGGCGTTGGGAATGTGGGCCACCGGTCAGATTACGCCGCAGACCGATTATTGGACATTTGCACTTGTGCGGGTCTTACAGACTCTCGGCCTGCCCTTTCTGTTCGTGCCTGTTACGACTTTAGCTTTTTCCAAGATTTCACGCGAAGAAAGCAGCAATGCGTCAGCCATTATTTCGCTCATGCGAAATTTAGGCGGCAGTGTAGGTATTGCTATTGTGACAAACTATTTGATTCATCGGCAGCAGGTCGAGCAAGCCTATTTAGCAGAGCGGCTGACAGCAAGCGACTGGGGCTACTCACATGCTATGGCTGCTTTATCGCAAAAGCTTACGCAGTTCGGAATTCCCAGTGGCGAGGTTTCTCAGTATGCTATGGGGAAGATTTATCAGGAACTGATCCATCAAGCGGGCATACTAGCTTTTTGCGACGCCTATCATTTTGTCGCGGCTGTTTCACTTTGCCTTGCTGTGGCGGCGTTATTTATGCCTAATAATAAAAATAGCGATGAAATAAACGCATAATAATAAGACCAGACAGCGATTGTAACAAGGCTGTCTGGTCTTATTTTAGAATGAACAGGATGGTTATGGTTCTAATTCAGTTTTGATGATGGTGGCGCTAAAGCCGGACGAGGAAGAAAGTAAGCCCAGTGTGTCCATTACGCTTCTGTTATAAGTAAGTGTGGCTGCACTTGTCAGTCTTAGCGTTCCATTTGTATAAAAAGGGCCGATTTGGGAGTTGCTTGTCACCTCTGAAATGCCGCCTCCCGCCATAAATACCGTATTTCTTTGATCTTTGGTTCCTGGCAATACAATCGGGCCTTGATTTGTTACAAGTACGGCTTTGCCGCCGATAGCATAGGAGTTATCAAACTGCATGGTATTTGTATCATTAGAGAGGATGCGCGTAATCGCGTTGGCGTAAGCGCCATTGGTTTTCTTGATAGTTTGATAGTCGATCGGGATATTTTCTGTATTCATCGCCGCATTTACGGTCAAGTTGCAAGCCTGAGCCGATTGGATTTTTATTGTATCGCCGGCTAGCAAGCTTGAATTATTCGTTAGTTTTACAGGGCCATTCGTGCTTGTGATTGTAATTTTTCCAGCTGGCGGGTCTTTTTGGGGGTCTTTCGGTGTTCCCGGAGTTTCAAATCTGGCATAATTGTCAAGCAAAATGCCACTATAGCCCTTTACATCGATTTGTCCGCCATATAGCGTGCTAGAGTTGGTAAAGTGCAATGTACCGGTAGTTGAAGCAAGTGATAGAGATCCCGTATCCTTGGCGATGATACTGGAGGGAGTGCTCATACTCAAGTCATTTACTGTTTGAATATTAATGACACCGCTCTGGATTTTAGCCGCATTCGTCATAGTCAAGGTTTTTGCTGTGTAGATATTTACAGTTGAGCCAGTTGGCAGAGCATTTTGGATATCTTTTATAGTTGCTTTGCCTAGAGCGTCTTGTATGCCAATATAGGCTCCGTTCGCCAGGGAAACCGAACCTGTCACATAAATCGTTAGGCTCGAATTTTCCTGAGTCTTTTGATAGAGGGCGGGGATTTTAGCCGCATCTTGAATATTTAGCGATAAATCGCCGTTAATAAATAGAGTTACATTGGGACTGGTAAAGGTCAGGGTTGAAGAGTTTAGAGTATAAGAACCGTTGCAATAGTAGGCGCTTTCACTTAGTGTTAAGTTCTTCATAGCTACCGGAGAACCGCCAGTGGCAGCGACAAGATCGGTATACTTGCTCCACTCTGCTTTGGTTGGAAAGGGTTGGGGTGAAAAAGAATCAAAAGTTACTTTGGGGACTTTTAGAACTCCGACGGGATCAGCGAATTTCCAGTTGTGCACATAATCTCGAACAATAGCTCGAGTATTATAATACTGGTTGTAGGGGGGGATATAGCTTTCCGCCCGCGCCCAGGCATAGTCAACTACAGGCTTTGTTGTGCCGGAAATGTTGTATTGACCATTGCTGCCAATATGAGTTGCGGGAGTGGGGTCATCTTGAGACGGCGTAGAATTATTAAAGAAATAAATCGTATCATTCGTAAGGATAAAATCCCCATTGGCATAAGCCACATACTTACCGGCAACATTGCCAAAGTCGCCATCTCCGCCACTATTTGGCGTTAGATTTACGGTCAGGTTAATCGCTTTGCTTATCGTTTTTTTCGTAGTATCAGATCGGAGTGTGGCCTCTGATCTAATATGAAAGACTCCGTCTTTATCTTTCGAGAGGGTAACAACATAAGAGCCCGTTTGATTTGGTTGCGGCGAGAAATTTTGCAGGGAAGAAATTGTCACTAGCTTGTCAACCGCTTGTCCCGTTTTATGAATAGCATCATTTATTTTAGGATCATGTGCGCCTGCTTTGATTTGGGCCAACAGGTCATGTACACCTGCTTCGGCAATATACTCGGTAGCTACTCCGTCGCGATAGTCTGTAGCTGTGTTTTGACTTGTTTTGCTTATCGTCATAAGGCCAGCGCCTAGGATACTGAAAATGAGCATTCCGCCTAAGACGAGTATGGCTGTTGAGCCTCTAGAGTTCTGTAAGATTTTGCGAATTGATAAAACCATAAACTAACTCCCTTTCAGTCAATTTATTGCAATTCAAAGGTGGATTTAGCGGAAGTGATCATCGTAGAAATGGCTAATTCCGGCGGGTTATGAGTATTGGGATCTGTCGTAGTAGGATTGACCAGTTTAAAGTGAATTGTTACAGATTCGTTGGTGGAATTGGGGTCGACTATGAATAAAGGCCAACTGCTGCTGGAATTGCTGTCAAGTTCAATTATAATGTTGCTGCCCTGACCATATAATTTGCGCTTTTCTTTTGTAGCAGTGTTAAAGAGCATCAGTTGCTTGGTGGTACTGTCACGATAAATAATTTGAACTACTTCTGGCGGATTTTCGGTTGAAGAGTTTAACGGCGGTGCTGTAAATTGAATGGCTTGTCCTGTTGCAGCACTAAAATTGGGGTTATTATCTACCAATTTATAGTCATGGCCTCCATGCAGATTCGATATCAAATCATTTGTTAGTATGGATGCCGAGGTTCTTACTTCAAATTTACTGCGACTATCAAGCCACGCTTTCACCGTTGCGGAAAAATAGCTGCCCACCGCACCGAGCAGAACGGCTGTGATTGCCATCCAAACTAACAGTTCAATCAAAGTAAAGCCCTGCTGGCGGGAATGACTGAATTTCATAAGAGCCTCCTTATCTAGCGCTGCGGAATAAATGTGATGAGCTTAACTTGTAATGGTTTATTTTGTTCTTGCCAAGTTACTTTTACGGTATAGGCGATAAGTGTTTTAGCGCTGTTCTTAGCAGTATCGCTTGTTGTTACTGGTTCAGGAGTGAAAGTGACTGTGTAATTTTCGTATATTTTTGGCAAGGTTTTTGGATCAATTAAGGCGGCGCCATCAAAAGCCGGAGTTTGAGTTGCTGTAACTTTGAATTGTTGCACAGCAGAGTCTGTGCTTTTTTGTGCTGCTTTAAAAGTTTCTATATATAACTGGGCCAAGTTTGTTGCATTGGTATAATTGGCTGAGTTTGTTGTTGATTTGCTAAGCATTATATAAAAACCGCCAAGCGCCAGTAGGGCGACACAAAACATGATAGCAATTAAGGCTTCTGCTAATAAAAAACCGCCTTGGGAGTGCAAATCTTTTTTCATAATTAGACTCCTTTAGAGAAAATCAAGTTCAATATAAAAGAATGGTATATCTTTATAGTAGTAGTTTATTTCATTTTGATATAAGATTACAATAGCAAGATCCTATATATTAAGATTTCTTAATAATAAATAGTCTTTTTAAAGATTATTTTAATAAAAATTACTTCTTAATAAAATTGTCGTTTTATTGAATATCTGTTACAATAAATTACACAAAGACTAGGACTCTTATCCTGGTTTTATTGTACAGTTACATAATTTTACAGTGTGGTAGAGTCGTGTTTTATCATAGCGGGAGGCAAAGAGTTTGCAAATACCAAGTTGGCTGCAGCAAGAGATTGTAATTTCTGAAGCAATGAAAAAAAAGTTAATAGGAGTTGCAGTTGTCGGCGTAATTTTCTTTTGCTGCTGGGTGTATTTAAATTTAGGTGATGGTCAATCTCGTCCTGTCTCGATTAGTGAACCGCTTAAAACGCCAATAGCGGAACCCAAAAAGAATCCTCCCGGAAAAATTAGTTCTGGCGAACCAGATTTAATTACTCGCAATCCTTTTTCGCTTCCGCCTGAGTATCGACAGGACGGTCAGCCAGCAGCGACTAATTCGCCGCAACCGCCGGTAAATTCTACAGGAGCAATGAAGCAGCCTGATTTTTCGCGGCAGGATACAGTGACAACCTGGCGTCCGACTACTGGCAGTACCGCTATGAAATTAACCGGGATTGCTGAATCAGACGGTCTTCGTTTAGCGGTTATTAACACAGGGGGAGAGTCGAAGGCTTATCGCGTTAATGAGCAGGTTGGGCAATATCGCCTAATTGCGATTGGTGCAGACTATGTGGTTTTACAATCAGCTGGAGCAAGAAAAATTCTTCAGTTAGAAGATATAAGAGAAAATGGAGGCGCCGCAAATGGAAGATAAAGGACGCCGTATTTACTGCAATTGGAATAAAATACTTTTTTCCTTCTTAGCCGTAATTCTACTAGGACGAACAACTTGTTTTGCCGAGGAAAGTTTTTATAATCTCGTATTTGTGAGGGAAAATCTCCCTGTCGTTTTTCATACTATGGCTAGTTTAGAAGGGGTAAATATTGTTTTCGATAGTGATAACGTAAAGGATAAGTCCAGTGAGCTTACCATCAAACTAGATCATGTAACTTTTGCTGAGGCGATGAGCTTGATTACGCAGAGCAAGGGATTGACCTATCGTTATATTGGCGAAAAAAATATTCTTGTCGAAAAGAATGATTTGGCCAGCCTGAAAACGATCAAGTTGGAACATGTTATGGCTGATGATCTGAAAAAATCACTGGCTGGTGCCGCTGAGGGACTTAAGGCAAAGGTGGATATCGATCCTGTCTCCAATTCGTTATTAATCAGCGGGCCGATTGCCGGAGTTGAACGGCTAACCGATATGGTTGCAAAACTTGATGTGGCTGTTCAACAGGTCGAATTAGAGGCCAAGGTTTTGTCGATTAGTAAATCGGCGACGAAGGATTTGGGCATTGACTGGAAATGGGACGCAACGCCTAAGACTTATGATTATACGGCGCCTACCTATACGGTGACTACTGACAATAATGGGAATCTTGTCCGTACGCAGACCACGGCTGCAAAAATCACCCGTAACAGCACTTTGACAAATCCCGGTGTGATTCAGTTTGGCAAAGGACCGGAAGGTCAACCTTACGAATTTTATTATCAGGCGACAATTAGCGCTCTAGTTAGTAACGGCAAGGCGCAAGTTTTAGCTAAGCCTAAAATCTCTACCGTGAGTGGTAAAGAGGCGCAAATTATGATTGGTGATAAGATTCCAGTACAAGTGCAAACGATCCAGAACGGTTTAACTACGACGTCGATACAATATGTTGATGCTGGGATTAAACTGGTTTATACGCCAGTCGTTTCACCAGACGGACAGATTTTTGCCAAGGTACATACAGAAGTTAGTACGCCAGAGCTTGTTTCAGATATTAAACAATATAAAATTTCGACGCGGGAAGCGGAAACGAATGTAAAAGTGAAAGATGGCGAAACCATGGTGATTGGCGGACTGATTGGCCAACAAACATCAGAGACGGTAAGTAAAGTACCCTTTTTGAGTGATTTGCCGATTTTAGGAGCTTTGTTTAAAAGTGTTCATAATACAGGGAGCGATAGTGAGATTGTCATTTTCCTAACAGCCCATATTGTGAAATAGATAAATAGGTGAGGATGCTATGGTGATACAAAGAAAGCGCTTAGGCGATTTGATGATTGAGACAGGCATTATCTCTCAGGAACAATTGAATAAAGCCTTAGGAGTACAAAAAGTTTCAGGGGAAAGACTCGGGCGGATTTTTTTAGATCTCGGCTATATTACGGAAGAACGGATGGTAGAAGTTCTTGAATTTCAATTGGGCGTACCTCACATTGAGCTGGCTCAGATTGAAATTCAACCGGAAGTTCTAAAAAAAGTGCCTGTGGCAATTGCTGAAAAATATAAAGTTTTTCCGGTAAAACAGGATGGGCGTTTTTTGATGCTGGCCATGACAGATCCTACGAATCTTTACGCCATTGATGATGTGCGCATGGCCGCCGAATGTGAAGTTACGCCAGTTATTGCGACAGAACGAGATGTTTTGCGCGCGATTAGCAAGTATTACGGTGTCAATGAATTAGTCGAAAAAGCTGTAAGCCGCTTGCGGATCGAAGAGACACCGACAGCGGAACTGCAAACAGCGGACGATGCGCCCATTATTGGGATTGTAAATTCCTTATTCTTGCAGGCTGTGCGTGAACGGGCCAGTGATATTCATATTGAACCGCAGGGAGAAAATTTGCGAGTCCGCTTTCGGGTTGACGGCGTGTTGCGTGAGGTTTGTTGTTTTACGGCGAATATTCAGGCAGCGATTATTTCTCGGATTAAAATTATGGCTGGTATGGATATTGCCGAAAAACGGCTGCCGCAAGATGGACGAATCTTTCTAAATGAGCTAGGCCCTACTGTAGATATTCGGGTGTCGAGTTTACCAACGATTTATGGCGAAAAGATGGTTATGCGAATTCTTGATCAAAGAGCGGTAGTGCTTGATATGGAGAAGCTCGGTTTTTCTAGTGGGAATTTAACCCGCTATCGCCGCTTGTATCAGCATGCCTATGGTATGATTCTCGTTACTGGTCCCACTGGTTCCGGTAAGACAACGACACTCTACTCCTCTCTGGAAGAATTGAATGATTTGCAGCAAAATATTGTGACTCTAGAAGATCCAGTCGAATATCGTTTAGCCGGAATTAATCAGGTTCAGGTCAATGCGCGAGCAGGCTTGCATTTTTCTACGGGGTTGCGATCTATTTTACGCCAAGATCCGAATATTATTATGGTTGGGGAAATTCGCGATAATGAAACGGCTGATATTGCTGTACGTGCCGCTCTTACAGGGCATCTAGTGATGTCAACCCTCCATACCAATGATGCGCCTAGTACGATAACCCGTCTAATTGATATGGGAGTCCCACCGTTTCTTGTGGCTTCTTCGATTCTTGGTATTGTGGCTCAGCGACTTGTTCGGTTGTTGTGCCCTCATTGCAAAAAGCCTTATCAATTGAAACCAGATTCGCCAGAACGCTTTTTTTTAGGACTTGATGCTTCTGAGCCTGTGACGCTTTATCAGGCGCAAGGCTGTACAGAGTGCAGTAGTACAGGCTATCGCGGCAGAATTTCTATTCATGAAGTCATGGTTATTAACGAAGAAATTCGTACTTTGATTAGCCAGAGCGCTTCAACCGATCAAATTCGGTCAGCCGCTACAGCAAACGGCATGACAAGTATGCTTGATGATGGTATTCAAAAAATTCTGCAGGGACTTACGACGGTTAAGGAAGTTATGCGCGTTTCGCAGGGGTGAAAGGTGAGGAATCAGTTATGATACGAGAATTACTGGAAGAAGCCGTGCGACGGCGTGCTTCTGATGTACATATTACGGTAGGCGTTCCACCCGTTTTTCGCATAAATGGCCATTTGATTCACACCGATCGACCGGTGCTCACGATGACTGATACAGCAGCGCTAGTCACAGGGATACTGAATGAAGAGCAACTGGCCCGCTTTCGCGAGAATGGAGAACTCGATTTTTCTTATGCTATTCCTGGTGTAAGTCGCTTTCGGGTAAATGCTTTCAGGCAACGTGGTTCCATGGGAATGGCCATTCGACTCGTGAATGAGACCATTGCGACGTTGGATCAGTTAGGACATCCGGAAATTTTAAAGAACTTTGCTCGTTCCACCCGCGGCCTTGTTCTTGTTACCGGACCGACCGGCAGTGGCAAATCTACTACGCTAGCGGCGATGATTGATCTCATCAATACCGAGCGAGATTGTCACATTCTGACACTGGAAGATCCCATTGAATATTTGCATAAACATAAAAAAAGCATTGTTAACCAACGGGAGATTCATGCGGATAGCAAATCCTTCAGCAATGGGCTGCGAGCGGCCTTAAGAGAAGATCCTGATGTGATTCTCGTCGGTGAAATGCGTGATGCCGAAACAATCGGCATTGCCGTAACTGCGGCGGAAACAGGGCATCTTGTTTTTGCCACGCTTCACACAGGGGATGCTTCGCAGACGATTGACCGTATTATAGATGTATTTCCGCCTTACCAGCAGCAACAGATTCGAGTACAGCTTTCATTGACGCTGCAAGGGATTATCTGCCAACAGCTCTTACCGCGAAAAGACAATACGGGCAGAGTGGTAGCTTTAGAGATTCTAGCAGCTACGCCTGCTTTACGCAATTTGATTCGCGAAGGGAAAACTCATCAAATTTTATCAATTATCCAGACTGGTATGCGTAGCGGCATGATTTCTATGGATATGTCTTTGAAGAATCTTTACACAAATGGTTTAGTGACATACGAAGACGCAGTGATGCGGGCGTCTCATCCAGAGTCTTTTGTCCGTTTGGCTCAGCCTTACTAGCAGCCTACTTTATTTTGACGGCGAGAGGAGTAGAAAGTGGCTAAGACATATATTTATACAGCTCGCAGCCGAGACGGGCAGAGTCTTTCTGGTACCGTTCTAGCTGACACGCAGCAGGCGGCGGCATCTTATGTGCGAGAAAGAGGATATTTTGTTACGGCTTTAAAAGAAAAGCAGGCAAGTTTTTCTCTGCGAGACATAAAAATTTTCAGTTCGAAAGTCAAAACAAAGGATTTAGCTGTTTTTTGCCGACAATTGAGTACGATGATGAATGCTGGCGTGCCAATGGAACGCTGCTTAAATATTCTTGCAGAGCAAACGACGAAGTCTTCGCTCAAAACGGCTGTGCAGGACGTATATAAAAAAATTCGCGAAGGCGAGGCGCTTTCGGTTGCCTTAAAAAATCACAGTGAAGTTTTTCCTACGATTATGATTCATATGGTTGAGGCCGGCGAAGTTGGCGGTGTGCTCGATATTGTGCTAGTACGGCTGGCAGCCCATTTTGAAAAAGAGCATAAACTCAATCAAAAGGTTAAATCGGCTATGACATATCCGGCCGCAGTCCTTACGATTGCTTTGATTGTCGTTACCTTTATTTTAACGTTTGTATTTCCTACATTTATGGAAATGTTTAAAAATATGAAGACGGAACTGCCGCTGCTTACGCGGGTTTTGCTTGCTGCTAGCGCCTTTATCAGGGAAAATCTGCTTGCCTTGGCGTTGTTAGTTGTTGGCAGTGCTTTCTTGCTAGTGCAGTTTTATCAGCGGCCGACAGCAAGGCGGTTTATTGATGGAGCTTTCTTTCGTATTCCTGTCATCGGCGGATTAATTCAAAAGGTTGCAGTGGCTCGCTTCAGCCGGACGTTAAGTACTTTAATTAAAGGTGGCGTACCGATCTTAGCTGCCTTAGAGGTAGTCAAACGAACGCTGGGGAATCTCGTCATGGTCGAAGCGCTTGATAAAGCCCAGTCTAATGTTGCCGAAGGAATGGGACTAGCCTATACGTTGCAAGAAAGCAAGGTCTTCACGCCGATGGTGGTACAGATGATTGCTATTGGCGAAGAAAGCGGCGCGACAGATGAAATGCTAGAGAAAATTGCGGACTTTTATGACGACGATGTCGATGACCTCGTCAGCCGCCTTAGCAGTTTGATGGAGCCCGCGTTGATATTATTTTTGGGCTTGACTATTGGTACGATTATTGCCGCCGTCATGCTGCCGCTTTTTGATGTGATGACATCGATGAATTCGCTCTAAAGCATATTATTTGATCAAAGAAGGGAGGTGAAACCATGATCGAAAGAATTAGAAAACAGTTAAAACTGCAACAAGGCTTTACCTTAATTGAACTTCTTGTCGTTATTGCTATCATCGGCGTTTTGGCAGCTATTGCTGTTCCTAAGTTTGCTGATGCGACAGCTACCTCCGGGACGGCGAAGATTCAGGCGGATCTGAGTGCGATTGATACGGCCAGCCAGATTTATCAGGCCAATAATGCTGGAAAGATGCCAACTAAGTTTGATGATCTTACTTCTCTTGCATCTACGCCGAAGCCGCCAGCAAAAGCCATGGTTGCAGGTGAAGTTAAGGATACTTCTGGGGCTGCATATAGTGTAGATACTACCGCTACTAATACTACCTACGGCAGAGGCATTATTACCATTGGTGATACACCTTACACAGCTGATTCAATTAAGGCTGGTAAGTAACTTAGTACTTCTAAACAACTCTCGACTTTCACAATGTATCTCTTCAGCCTGCCGCTGCCTGATGGCGGCGGCTTTGGCTGACTTCTTATCTAAGGTTAAGTTAAACTCTTTATTGTAAGTGGAATTTTTCAATCTAATTTGTTTGGGATGATGACCGTGTTATTCCTCTTTTTTATAGCAGGGCTGTTTATTGGCAGCTTCTTAAATGTTTGTATTTATCGGTTGCCACGCGAAGAATCGATACTTTATCCGCCTTCGCATTGCCCGACTTGCAAGCACCCCTTAAAACCTTGGAACTTAGTACCTCTTCTTAGCTATATCTGGCAGCGCGGGCGTTGCAGCCACTGCGCTGGCAAGATTTCGTTGCGCTACCCAATGGTAGAACTAGTAACCGGACTTTTATTTGCTTTTTGCTACTGGCGCTATGATTCGTTGGATTATGGAGCAGCAGCGGCTATATTTGCCGCTTTTTTACTTGTTATTACTTATATCGACTATGATTACCAGCTGATTTTAGATAAGGTTTTGTTGTGCCTTAGTGCGGCTGGTTTTATAATAGAAATAGTGTTGGTTCATTTAGATTGGATTGATTTCTGTGTTGGGCCGCTGTTAGGCGGCGGTGTGTTATTATTATTAGCGATTATCAGTCGTGGCGGTATGGGCGGCGGCGATGTGAAGTTTGCGGCGGTCTTAGGGCTGTGGCTGGGAATTAAAGGCGTGATTCTGATGTTATTTCTCGCCTTTCTATTAGGTGGCTTTATCGGGATTGTTTTGCTAGCCTTGGGGCGTAAAGGAAGAAAAGACGCGATTCCCTTTGGGCCGTTTATGGCGGTTGCCGCTTTGATCACCTGGCTTTATGGCGCCGATCTATTAGCCTGGTATTTTGGTATGGTACTTTAATTTTGCAAGCAGGTGAGAGGCAATGATTGGGAAACTAGTGAAACGTATCATATTAGGACAGTCCGCCGAAGCTCTAGGCCTCGATATTGGCAGCGGTTATATTAAAATGGCCTATATTTCCCATAAAGATAGCGTGCCTATGCTACTGGGAACAGCTATTCGCGCGATTCCGGCTGAAATTATGCAGAATGAGGAAATTATTGATATGGAAGCTTTAGCGGAATTGCTTCGTAGCATGACAGCGCAGTTTCCGCAAGCTAGAAAAAATGCCGTTTTTGGTATTGGCGGCAGGATGGTCTATTCTCGAGAAGTTATACTGCCTGATTTATCACCGAAAGAAATGGTAGAAGCGATAAAATGGGACATGGATTCCTATGTTCCTTATGCCGCAGACTCCTACTATTACGACTATACCGTAGTGGAAAAGGTAAGCGGCGAAAAAGGGACAGAAGCAAAAGTTCTCATAGTTTCGGCCCTAAAGGAACGGGTGAATCGATTTATCCAGTTAGCCGAAGCGGCAGGATTGCAAATCGGTGCGATTGACTTTGAAGCGCTAGCTGTGCAGCGTACTTTTCCCACTTCTCTAAATGGGATTGTTGTCGATATCGGGAAAAATGTTTGCCAAATTATGATTTTACAAAAAGGCTCACCTGTAGTAGTTCGTACAATTCCTTTAGGCGGACATCAAGTTACACAAACCATGATGCAGCACATGGCAGTGGATTATGTAACAGCAGAGGCTGTGAAGGTAAAAGGGAGAAATCTCTTGCCATCGCTTACTGCCAAAGGGCCGACAGAGGAACTGCATAGTCAGATTCAATATGTTGTCGAAGATTTAGCGCGGGAAATTAGGCGAACTTTTGAATATCATCAAATGCAGCACAAAGAAATGATTGCTGAACAAGTCTTTTTGACTGGTGGTGGTGCTTTACTGAAAGGTCTTGCTGAGCATTTAGCGGCACAGATTGAACTGCCTGTCCTGCTAAATAATCCGTTCGAGGCGGTTCGAATCAGCAAGAAGCTTGACCGAAGCTCACTTTATGCCGCAGCGCCGCAGTTTACAGTCGCCATCGGTTTGGCTCTACAGGAAGGATAAATTATGCTAAGAGTAAATTTGTTACCGCCGGAGCACCGGCCACCCTCGCTTCCCCTTGCTCGAATTTCAACTATTTTTAGTAGTTTGTTATTACTAGTCTGCGTAACTCTTTTCTCTTATAACCTATACTCTATCGGACATATGGATTCACAAATTCAAGTACTTCAGGCTCGCAATGATGAGCTTGAACCGCTGGAAAAAGAGATTGCCCAAACAGAAGGGCAGCGACAGGAAATTGCTAAGCGACAAGGGCTAGTTCAGCAAATTTCCCAAGCGAGAATTCCGTGGTATCATATTATTTCGCATCTTACAGCGATTGCGCCGCCTGATCTTTGGTTTATAAACTTTTCATCGGAAGATAAAGAGCAGAGTGCCAGAAAAGTTATTAAGATTACGGGGGTTGCCAAAAATTATCTGGATTTAACCTTATTTATTAATAAAATGGAAAATGATGCTATGTTTGTAAATCCCAGTTTAGCGATTGCTGAGGAAAATACGAATAAGCTTCAGTCAAGTAAGCGTTTTGAAATTACGGTTCAAATCCGGGAGTTGAAATGATCAATGGATAGCAAGCAGTTGCTGGATAAGTGGAAAGAGCAGCAAAGACAATGGACTGTAAAGCAAAAATTAGCGCTACTCGGTTTAGGGTGGCTCTTTGTGTTAGTTTTGCTATATTTTTTTGTTCTTGTGCCGCAGCAGGAAGTTTTACAGGAGCGAACGAGTCGGTTGCAAGCGGTTACCGTGAAAAATACACGCCTAGAAACCTTTCGTAAGGATCATCCTGATGTTAGCGTCTATTGGGGAGAGCTTGATAGTGAGCTAGCTGCTGTTTCCTTGCAAATTCCTGATCATAATGATTTGAGCGGCATTTTATTTCAAGTGGATCAAGTGGCTAAGAAAAACAATCTAGAATTGGCTCGAATTAAGCCAGGAGCACCGATCAATCAAAAAAATTATCGCGAGATTCCTCTTGAATTAGATGTACGGGGCATGTTTTTTGATACGATGCACTTTCTACAGGATTTAGAAAAAACAACGCGTTTGGCTAATGTTGTTGTCGTTGATACCCAGGCAAAACAAGATAAGTTACAAACGAAAGTCGTAGTTGTTGTCTATAGCTATGGAATTCTTCCGAATAGCCCGGCAACCAGCCAGCCCTCGAAACCAGCTGGAGCGGCTAAAGAGCAGCCGATCAATACCGTTGAGTCAGCCGCTAGAGGCGATAGTTCTAGTGCTAAGCCAAAGTAAAATTTCTTCATCTTTTTGCCAATCCCGGCATAGAAATGTATTGCGCTGTTTTTAAGGCAGTGCGAAAATGCGTTGGAAAAGGTGAGAAGAGAATGGAAGGAAAAACTGTTGCAAGCTCTGCGTTGATCATGTCTGTAGTAATGCAGCCAGATCAAGCAAATCCCTCGGGTAATGTCCATGGCGGCGAAATTATGAAACTAATGGATAACGCTGCCTATGTAGTAGCGCAGCGCCATGCCCGCACGAATGTTGTTACAGCCAGGGTTGATGAATTGATTTTTCATCAGCCGATTTTTGTTGGCAATTTGGTGACTTGCCATGCTTTTCTTACCTTTGTGAATCGTTCATCTATGGAAGTCGTTGTTACTGTGGAAGTGGAGGATTTATTTAGTGAAGCTTCGGCAAAGGCTGCTTTATCGGCTTACTTTACCATGGTCGCACTGAATGTGGGCGGCAAGCCGCTTAGTGTTTCGCCACTAAAATTAGAGACGGAAGAAGAGAAAATTCGTTTTGAGGCAGGCCAGCAGCGACATGAAATGAACAAACGTAAAAAGGAAGAAGGTCAAACTGTATTCTTTGATCGCTAAAAAGGTGATTTGACAGCAAGAGAGATTTCCGATAGTTTTCAAAAATTTAAGAAATCTCTCTTATTTTTGCAGGAATTATTTTAAGACTCGCGAAATTAAGAATAATTCATGGCTTAGTATATTTTAAATGGTATACTGTACACCTTAATAATGGAAGCCATTGAAAATTACAGAAAATGCATAGGAGTAGAGAAAGGAGTTTTCATGGAAATTTTTGCAGTATTTAAAGGAATTATTCAAGCGGGGCCAACGGTATTATTGCCCATTATTATCTTTTTATTTGCGCTGGCTTTTCGGTTGGAGTTTGGCAAAGCTTTGCAAAGCGCCTTAACAGTAGGCGCGGCTTTTGCTGGTTTGAAATTAGTTATTGAGTTTTTAGGTAAGAGTTTGGGGCCGGCGACGAAAGCAATGGTTCATCATATGGGAGTATCGCTGAATATTGTTGATATGGGTTTTGGTACCGTCGCGGCCATTGGCTGGAGCTCTCCGATTGTACCGATTATGGTTTTAGCAATTATGGCTACGAATATTATTTTACTAGTATTAAATAAAACGAATACTTTTAGTGTAGACATCTGGAATTATCATCATGCTTTAACCGTAGGCGCTTTAGTCTATTTTCAGACAGACAATGTAGCGGCTGCTGTGGGTGCTGCGGCTTGTACCGCTTTATTTGTTTATAAGATGGCCGATTGGGCAGCGCCACTTGTTAGCAAATATTATAAAATGCCGGGTGTTACGATTCCGGCGATTCATGCTCTGATGAATTTGCCGATTGCTGTTCCTTTGAACTTATTATTTAATCGTATTCCTGGTTTTAACAAAATTGATTTTAATATGGCGAGTCTGCAGAAATATTTTGGTCCTTTCGGCCAACCGTTAGTAATTGGTTTGATTTTGGGTGTTGGGATCGGTTTTCTCGGCGGTTATGACTTTTATAAGGCTTTTGGTTTAGGGATTAATATGGCTGCGGCTATGTTGCTTTTACCTAAAATGACGCATATTTTTGTAGAAGGCTTAAAGCCGATTTCTGAGCAGGCCCGCAAAATTAGTGACGAAAAGTTTAAAGGCAGAAAAATTTTGATTGGTCTTGATCCTGCTATTTTGCTTGGTGACGCTGCGGTTATTACGACGGCGCTGCTTATGGTACCAATCCTACTGGCCTTAGCTGTGTTGTTACCTGGAAATAAACTGTTACCTTTTGCTGACCTAGCTGCTTTGCCTTATAAGGTAGCAATGGTCGTTGCTTTGACGAACGGAAACATTTTTCGCAGTTTGATTTTATGTACGATTGCTTTTATTCCATACTTCTTTTTTGGCACCTGGACAGCATACTTGGTTACGGCCGCAGCCACTTCAGTCGGTCTTGGCGATACCATTCCTGCCGGTATGATGATTAGTTCCTTTACGGGTACGACAATGCCGATTGTCTTTATGATTTATAAGGTATTTACAGGCAATCTCTATCTGACTGTGCCAATTTTATTAGCGCTATTCCTAGCGATTTGGTTCTACATTGAACGGATGTTAGCCAAAAGAACCGTACAGGAAACTGCTGTTTAATTTATAATTATTTCAAATTCAATAAATCAAGAGACTTTTCTAAGCCGTTGGCATTAGAAAAGTCTCTTTTTTAACGCCACAAATGTAGTATTATACTGCAAGTGTTGCGATGATATGGTAAAAATGCAACAAAGAATACATTTTATAAATAAATGAGAATGCTGTAAAATAGGGCAGTAATGGCTTAATAAGACAATTGGCACGATACTTGCAATTTGATGATTTCTGAAAATAGTAAAACGGGTCTGTTTTTTGACGAAGGAGGTATGCTATTAGACCGTTTTGAAGACAGGATGCGTATTTTCAGAAAAGTTAAAATAAGTTGGGGGATAGAAAAATGTTTAAACAATACCGTAAAGTTGTCTTGTTAATGCTTTTTTTTGCGGCTTTTATTAACTATGTTGACCGGGCGGCTTTGTCAATTGCTGCGCCTCATATTTCCAAAGAGTTTAATTTGAATCCAGCAGATATGGGATTAATATTCAGTAGCTTTTTTGTCGGTTATGCACTTTTCAATTTTATCGGTGGGTGGATGTCTGATATTTTAGGACCACGTAAAATTTTTGGTGCGGCTATGTCGATATGGTCGGTTTTCGGTGGATTAACTGCTATTACTACAAGTTTCACGTCCTTATATATTGTAAGAGTTCTCTTTGGTCTTGGCGAAGGACCGATTGGTTCATCCAACAACAAAACTATTAATAACTGGTTTCCTGCTGGTGAACGAGCTAGAGCCGTGGGGATTTCAACAGGCGGCATGTCGCTCGGCGCTGCTCTTACCGGACCGATCGTAGCTTTTATGATTTTACATTGGGGTTGGCGGACTCCGTTTATTGTATTAATGATTGCTGGTTTTATCTGGACTTTTTTCTGGGTCAAATTAGTTACAGATCATCCACGACAGAGTCGGCGTGTTTCCCCAGAAGAATTACAGGAAATCGAAGCTGGTCAAATTACAACAGCGGAAGTAAAGGGAAAGACTTCGTTAGCATATTTTTTAAAACAGCCGACAGTTTTAGCTACAGCGATTGCTTTTTTTGCTAGCAATTATATTCTTTACTTCTTTTTGACGTGGTTTCCCAGCTATCTTGTTATGGCGCAGGGGTTAAGCCTTAAAGATATGGCTATTGTTTCTGTTATTCCTTGGCTGATTGGGTTTATTGGGCAAGTGGGCGGCGGGTTTGTATCTGATGCAGTATATCGCAAAACAGGCAAACTCATGTTTTCCCGCAAGGTTGTAATTGTTAGCTGTTTAATCGGGTCTGCTATTGGGGTCAGTCTTGGTGGTATGGCGACGACTGCTTTTGGCGCTGTAGCACTCATGTCACTCACGATTTTCTGTCAGTATTTGACGACTTCGAACTATTGGGCAATCATCCAAGATACTGTTAAAGGTGAAAATGTAGGCGGTGTGGGTGGTTTTGTTCATTTTCTATCGAACTTAGCTGGTATTGTAGGGCCTGCCGTGACGGGATATATCGTACAGTCAAGTGGCGGCAATTTTTCAGCAGCTTTCTTATTAGCGGGCGCTTTAGCCATCATTGGTGCATTAGCTGTTGCTTTCGCTGTTAAGCCAATCAAAGAAGAGGCTGTATTGGAATCGGTACCAGCAAAATAATTCTTTGGAGGCTTTTGCATGAACTGTGATATATTAATTCGCGGCGGACGAGTGATTGATCCGGCTGTAAACCGCGATGAAATTGGTGATATTGCAATCTATAACGGGAAAATCGGTCCCTTGCCAACACCTGGCGATACAGTTAGCGAAGTAATTGATGCGACAGGTTGTTTAGTATTGCCAGGGTTGATTGATTTTCATGGTCACGTATTTTTTCGAGGAACAGAAAACAGTGTTGCTCCTGATAGCGCTTTTTTACCTTATGGTGTAACGACTGTTGTCGATGGCGGCAGTGCCGGAACAGCAAATTTTGAAGTGTTTCAACAAGCCGTGGTAAATCATTCACTTATGAGAATTTGCAGTTTTGTAAATGTTTCACCTACAGGTCAGACAACAAATCGTTATGATGAAAACTTAGATCCAGATTGTTTTGATGCAGATAAGATCGGTCAATTATTAGAGCAATACCAAGGGACGCTGCGCGGGATTAAGTTACGTCACAGTCGTGGTATTGTGAAAGAATTCGGTATGGCGCCGTTGAAGAAAACTTTGGCCATTGCAGAACGATTTGACTGTCCGATCATGGTACATGCAACAAATCCGCCTAATGATACGAGCGACTTAGCTGATTTGTTGCGTAGCGGCGATATTTTCGCCCATATGTATCATGGAACGGGAAGTACAATTTTAACCGAGACAGGCAATATCAAGGCAGCTGTGCAAAGCGCCCGTGATCGAGGCGTGTTATTTGATGTAGCCCATGGTCGGACTAATTTTACCTTTGCTACAGCTCGGCAGGCTCTAGCCGCTGGCTTTGAACCGGATATTATTAGTTCTGACACGACACCCTTGACTTTGTATCGTCCTCCCGCCATGGGACTGCCGTTCTTACTTTCTAAATTCCTGGCCATGGGATTGTCTTTGACTGAACTGGTTCGCACTTGCACAGCTACTCCGGCGACAGCGCTTGGCTTGAATGGAAAGATTGGCACGTTGGCCCCAGAAGCTTATGCCGATGTGGCAATTTATCGACTGACAAAGGAAGCCGTGACCTTTAGTGATTTTAAGGGGGAGTTACTCTTAGGCGAATCAGTATTAGTGCCGCAGTTGACTCTGTTAGGCGGTCGACTTGTTTATCGTCATATTACTTTTAATGTATAATTACTTTAAGGTATGTCTTTAATAAAACCGCTTTTAGCCGCTTTGGCAAAAAAGCGGTTTTGCTTTTATCTCCTTCTTGTATTATTATAAATACAATATTGTTTAAAATGATTCTCAGTTGATGGGGATTTATATTAGGAGAGATTTTATGAGACTACAAGACAATTCTGGATTAGCTGCGGCTGTAGGCGCCTATGTTTTATGGGGGATTTTGCCTGTTTATTGGAAACTGTTAGGCGGAGTTGCGGCTCCGGAGATTTTGGCGCATCGCATTCTCTGGTCCTTTGTATTTATGACTTGCCTCATTCTGTTGATTCGTCGTCAGCGGGAATTTTGGGAAGAAGTAAAATCTATTGTATCTTCCCCCAAAAAAACATTTGTTGTGATTTGCGGGGCTTTATTAATTAGTTTGAATTGGCTTGTCTATATTTGGGCTGTCAATGAGGGCCGTATGATCGAAACAAGTCTAGGCTATTATATCAATCCGCTTGTGAATGTCTTATTAGGCGTAGGCGTATTGAAAGAACGGTTGAATGGTTGGCAAAGTTTTGCTATTTTGTTAGCCGGAGCGGCTGTTGGCTACTTGACCTGGCACTTTGGGTCCGTTCCCTTTGTAGCTTTAGCGCTTGCTAGCAGTTTTGCGCTATATGGATTATGTAAAAAACTGGTGAGGGTCAGTCCAATTACAGGGGTTACTTTAGAGACGATGCTGATTGCACCGGTCGCTTGCACCTATTTATTCTATTTAGAAAAAACGACTGGGAGCTCTTTTTCTGTTTCGTTTACGGCAACATCATTTTTTTTGATTGGTACAGGTATTATTACGGCAATTCCGCTATTATTATTTGCTCAAGGCGCTAATAAATTACCGCTCAGTATTTTAGGGTTGATTCAATATGTATCGCCCACGTTGACCTTGTTACTGGGGATCTTTCTGTATCAGGAAGTCTTTACAGCGGTTCACTTTATTTCCTTTTCTTGCATTTGGCTCGCTCTGTTACTTTTCTCCTTAGCGAAGACCCCTTTCTTTACCGCCTTGGGCAAATCTTTTGCAAAGGTTTTGGTTCGCTAAGAGACGTGCTGCCAAGAGGCAAGGAGGCCTAAAATGAATAAATTTTGCAAATTCACTATTGTTGCTGTTGCTTTACTGCAACTTTTTAAAATTGTTGAACCAAATGGCTTGTCGGTTTCGTTAGGTATCGTGTCATTGCTGTTGTTTCTTACCGGTTTTCCGACTCAGGGGAAATCTTTTCAGAAAATGACGCTCTTTTTTCTCGCTTGCGGTGCTTTTTTACTTTGGAACTATCATTTGCCGTTGTCTATCTGGCTTGACTCTTTTATTTCGATGACCAATGTCATTGCAATCATTGTGGTCATGCAGCTATTTACTTTGCCTATTAGTCTGGGAAAGTATAGCGACACGATTGAATATTGGTTGAAAAAATCTTTTCGTAAAGAAAGCGGCTTATTTCTGTTTGCTACTTTAATTACCCATGCGTTTTCCAGCTTTCTGCTTTTTGGTACGGTTCCGGTTATGGTTGCTTTATTTAGCAAGGCCTTTAAAAATACAATTTCTGATTATCCGCGCTTTTTATCAGCAGCTATTGTACGTGGTTACGCTATGGCTTTGCTTTGGGCGCCAGGCGCTGTCATTATGCTATTAGTATTACAAGTGACAGGCGCTTCTTGGTTTTCCTTATTTTTGCCTAGTGTTTTGTTAAGTATACTAGGTTTAACGACAGCTTATGTCTTAGAGCATTTCTCTGGTTTAAATCGACCTTTGACCATTTCGGCTCAGCAGGCAGCGCCTAGCGCAACAAAACAGACTGCCTTACGGCAGTCTGTTCATATTGCGGCAGTTGTTCTTGGACTTATCGGCTTGATTGCCCTGTTTGAGTTAGGCAACATCGGTGCCGGGTCAGGAAGGATTTTACTAGCGGGACTTACCGTTTCGGGGATTTGGCTGCTGTCTTTTTGGCGACAGACAGGTTTTCGCGATGCTCTAAGAACTTACTGGGAATCAGGCGTGACAAAGGCTGTTGATTTGTCGGTCTTTTTTTTGGCCATGGGTTTCTTTGCCGGAGCGGTAGAGAAAAGCAATATTTTAGGACAGCTTCAGCCGCTGCTTCAGATTTATATTACACAGTTTGGTTTATTGGCTCTCTTGGTGATCCCGTGTGTTTTTGTTTTATTGGCCGTTGTCGGTATTCACCCGTTTATTTTAGTTGTTCTGTTTGGCAAAGTTCTTATGGCGCTGTCGCTCCCTTTATCGCCTGTAGGAATTTCACTGCTCTTATTGCTTTCTAGCGCCATTTCTTTTATTGCTTCGCCGTTTGCGGGCATGGTTTTGATGACGGCGAAATTTTTACAAGTAAAAAACTTCGATGTAGCCTGGCGCTGGAATGGGCTGTATTCTTTGATCTTTTTTCTGGAAGGTCTTCTGTTCATTTGTCTTTGGCCATAAGCGGTTCTTTCATTACTTTACTTTCCAACTGAATTTGAATAATACGTCTTGGCCGACCAGTGCCGCTAGGGCTTTTTTTGCCCACAATTGCGCAATAGCCATGGTCTGCCAGTTTTTCAATGATCCGGTTCATCGTGCGCAGCGTGACGCCAGCTAGTTCCGCTAAATCGCTGGCGGTGAAGGTGTTTTTTCCATGCTGTTCGATGAGGCCATACAGATGAAAGAGTGTATTAATGCTGATGCCTGTTTGATCGGAAATTTGAAGAAATTTTTCATCGACTTTCGGTGGGGTGTTTTCTGCTTGCGAGCTGGTTGCTAATGGTCCAATAAGCTTCTTTTTATTATAGGAAAAAGCTTGATTGCCGCCTGTTTGGCTGGCTTTACGCATGCCGATCATCGCCCCGTATTTGGCTTCTTTGGCTGTTTGCCCAAACCCGATTCCCAGGCTGATTGTGCCGGAGGAATTTTTTTTTACGGCTTCTAAGAGGGGGATTTTCTGTAGTTTATTTGTTTCCTGTTCTAAGAGTTGTCGTGTTGAAAAGAGTAGGTATTCTTTGGGGCTGACCTCAATAACGGCCGCTTGGATTTTTTGTGCAAAGAGGTAAATTTCTTTCGATAGCTTCATGCGATCAATGGCAGCCTGGTATTCATTTTCCTGGAAGAGGGAGTATTCGTTTTGTTCATCAATTTGAATACAAAGCGCTACGATTTGACTTTGTTGGCTAAGCTGAAGTGCATAGTTAAGCTGGAGCTTTGTTAAGGCTTCGCGAATAATAGCTTCTGTTGGCTCAATCATAATATAGGGAATTTCTTTTGCTTTCAGGTAAGATACCACGCCCTGTAGCGCCGTAAAGCAGCAGGCGACGTTATTGTTTCTAAATTGCTCTTCATGAAAGGCGCAGACATATTCTAAATAATCCGAGCGCGATAGGTCGGTATCGGCGGCATAAAGTGATAGCTCTTTGGGCGTCAGATTAATCTCACCGTAAACTTCGTAAAGTGTTTGCATTGTGTAAGAGTCGAAACTGGCTTTGGTAATATCATAATGGTATAACCAAGCCGCTTTTAATAAAACCCGTAACAAGGCACTGCTATTTCGCTGAACATATTCCCAAGGAATTGTAGGAGTCAAGGCTCGCTTGGCGACTGTAAAAGGCGTTGTTCCAGCAAATAGCAGTGCGTCTAAGTGGGCTTGTTGATATTTTACGATGGTAGGCGATTCTGTATAAATACTATAGTTGCAGGCAATCGGCTCCATATGATGGAATTCTGCTGTGATTAAGCGGCTAATTCGCTCGGTTTGATTGATGGGGCCAATAATGCCGATTTTCATAGAAATGCCTCCTGTAATTTGTCTTCGTAAGAGTAATTAGTTTTAGTCAAATTAAAGAACTGTTCAGGACTTGGTCTTTAAAGCTATAATATCATTAATTTCATATTTACAAAAGGTTGTTTTTAATGTTTTTTCTGTAAGGAAATATGTGTTTATGACAAATTCGAACCTTGATAACATCAATGACGATGGATAGCTCACTTAGAGACTGTCCATTTTTTGTTATCTGGGGGAAATTCGTTGGAGCAGGCAGAAAAAAACAGCACGATCTTACGTAAAACAGCAAACAGAAGGAGGAGCTTCATGGAAACGATTCAAAAGAAAGCAACAGGAAAGTATTTTGTGTTTATTCTTCTCTATTTAGGATGGTGTATTTCCTATATCGACAGAGCGGCTATTAATATTTCGCTTGCCGCGATTGGCAAAGAGTTTCTCATGAGTCCTTCGACTATGGGGATTGTGCTTAGCAGTTTCTTTGTAGGTTATGCTCTCATGCAGCTGCCTGGCGGGTGGCTGGCTGATAAGTTTGGTTCGAAGAAAATCATTATAGCAGGGATTTTATTCTGGTCCATTTTTACGGGAATTACAGGTTTTGCCTGGTCTTTTGCTTCTTTGATTGCGATCCGTTTTCTTTTCGGAATTGGTGAAGGCGCTTTTCCGCCTGCGAGTTTAAAAGGCATCGCGGAGAACTTTTCCAAAGAAGATAGACCGAAAATGACATCAGCGCTTCTGTCATCTAACTACATCGGCAGTGCGATTGCACCGATGGTAATTGCCCCTTTATTGATGTTTCTTGGTTGGAGACATATGTTTGGCGTTATCGGAGCTTTAGGGGTTATTTTTATTATTGTGTATTGGTTTGGCGTAAGAGAAACACGCCCTAGTGAGGCTGGCGAAACGAAAGCAAAAGTACAGAAAGTCCCCATGAAAGAATTATTAAAAATGCCGTTAATGTGGAAACTGGTTATTGCCTGGTTTGGTCTCAGCCTTGTAAATAAAGGACTTGATTCCTGGATGCCTACGTATCTATTGACAGTAAGACATCTTGATTTGAAAGCAATTGGTTTGTTGACGCCGCTGCCGTTTATTGCGGCAGGGATCTCCACGGCTATCGGCGGCTGGCTCATGGTTCGTTTCTTTGATAAAAAAGAAAAGTATTTCCTCATTGGCAGTGCTTCCATGACGGCTGTGTTCCTCTACTTCATGTATACAGCACAAACGGTCGGAATGGTTATTTTTTTCCAAAGCATTGTCTATTTCTTTAAATCATTCGTAATGGCAATTTGCATGTCCTTACCAATGAAACTTCTTCCTGGGACTGTATCTGGCTCTGCTGCCGGTATGATTAATCTGGGAGGGCAGTCAGCCGGATTTGTATCGCCGGTTATTATTGGTTTTATGATTAGCGCCTTTAACGGTTCCTATGATGCGGCCTTCTTTTTCCTGATTGGCGCAGCTTGCTTAACAATTATTTCAGCCTTGACGATTCGTACTGACAAAGTGGTGGCCGTTACGGTTACTGAAGATGGAAAACTGGTACGATCCTCATCATAATATGCAAATGGTACTGTAGAAGCAGTTAGTTAATAAAATTCACTTTATAAAGGAAGAAGGGCTTTCATGTTTGATCTGAAAATTGTCAACGGACAGCTTGCCGATGGGACAGGCCGCCCCCTATACAAAGGCGATATTGGAATTACGGGAGATCGCATCACAGCGATTGGCGAGCTTGGCAGTGCGCCAAGCAAAACTACGATTGATGCCGCTGGAAAGGTCGTCAGTCCCGGCTTTATCGATATGCATACCCATTCCGATTTGTCAGTTTTGGTGGATCCTCATGCCAGTAGTAAAATTCATGATGGCGTGACGACAGAGGTCATCGGTAATTGTGGGATTGGTGTGGCGCCTGTAAAACCAGGGCAGGAAAAACTGCTTGTTGATTATTTAGGAACACGGATGATTGGCACAATTCCAGTAGAAATAAAATTGCACTGGTCTTCTTTTGCGGAGTATCTTGACTATATCAATGCTCATTCGCCAGCCGTCAATATTGCACCGCTTTTGGCCCATGGACCGATTCGGATTGCGACGATGGGCTTTTCACCGGACCATCCATCACTTGAACAGATGGAAGCTATGAAACAGTTGATTCGCGACGGCATGGAAGCAGGAGCGCTTGGTTTTAGTACGGGCCTAATCTATATGCCTGGTGAGTTTTCTACTACCGACGAGTTAGCTGAATTGACGGCGGAAATTCGCTCGAAGAGTGGTTTTTATGTAACCCACATCAGAAATGAAAGCCAGGATGTTTTTACAGCTTTAGAAGAAGCTCTGACGATTGGTCAGAAAGCAAGAACTCCTGTTCACATTTCTCATTTGAAGCTGTGCGGTTCCTCCGTATGGGGTCGCACGGATGAACTGTTAGGTCGAATTGATCGAGCTGTGGCTGACGGGATTGAAACTAGCTTCGATTTATATCCTTATACAGCTGGAATGACCAGCTTAATGGCTTGTCTTCCTCCCTGGGCCTTTGAAGGCGGTGTGGAAAAGCTGCTGGCGCGTCTTGGCGACAGTACGCAGCGGATGAAAATGATTGAAAGTATTGAGCAGGGAATTCCTGGTTGGCAGAACATGTCAAAGGCGGCTGGCGGTTGGCAAAATATTATGCTTTCCACTGTATTTACCGAGAAAAATAAAGAACTCGAAGGCAAAACAATAGAGGAACTTGCCGAACTGCTTGGTAAAGATCCTTACTCAGTTGTTTTTGATCTTTTAGTGGAAGAACGAGGCCGGATTCAGATTGTTCTCCATATGATGCAGGAAGCAGATTTGCAGGCAATTTTACGACATCCCTTGTCATCGATTGGTTCTGACGGTATGAGTATGGCGAATAAAGGCGTTTTGTCGACAGGAAAGCCTCACCCGCGTGCTTTCGGCACGAGAGCTCGTGTTCTTGCCAAGTATGTTAGAGAAGAAGGTCTGCTCACCGTAGAGGAAGCTGTGAAGAAAATGTCCTATATGCCAGCAAAACGCTTGGGTTTGAAAGATCGCGGCGTTCTTGCTGAAGGAAACTTTGCGGATCTTTTGATTTTTGATCCGGCGAAAGTATCGGATCAGGCAACATATCAAGATTCTAAACAGTATTCTGTCGGTTTTGACACGGTGATTGTGAATGGCGCTGTGGCCCTTCAGGATGGAGTTGAGCAAGAAGTATTCAATGGTCGCGTTGTTACAAAGTAAGAAGTGATAAAAAAAGACTGGGCCTTTTGCGTAAAAGCGAAAAGTCCAGTCTTTTTATGGCTAACACTATTTATAGTTTATGTCGCCTTATTTATAGAGTCGATGGGCGGCATGGCAGGTAGGTCCGACATACTGATTTAAAGGGAAGGAGTGTTCAATGGCTTTACTGATGAACACTTTAGCTGCCTGAACTGCTTCTTTGGCGGTGAGCCCTTTAGCTAGACCCGCTGTAATTGCAGCGCCATAAGTGCAGCCAGCGCCGTGCGTATAGGCCTGTTCGAATTTAGGCGACTCGAGGACAACAAATTCTTTGCCATCATAGAAAAGATCGATGGCTGTCGGTGTGCCTAGTTTAGCGCCGCCTTTGATTAAAACATTTTTCGTTCCTAAGGCATAAATTTTTTGAGCTGCTTCTTTTAAGGCATCAAGGGAATGAATTTCTTTTATACCGCTTAGCTGAGAAGCTTCAAATAAATTAGGCGTTAGAACAGTTGCCCGCGGGGCAAGGACTTTGGCAATAGCTTCAGCAGTCTCAGGATGGAGTACTTCGTCCGTTCCTTTGCAAGCCATGACGGGGTCGATGACTACATTTTTTACGTGATAGGCATCAATCTTGTTCGCTACAAGATCAATGGTTTCTGTTGTGGCGAGCATACCTGTTTTTAAGGCATCGACGCCAATCCCTTTTAATACGGTTTCCAACTGCGCCTCTAGTACATCTAAAGAAAGGGGATAAATGTCGTGAGCCCAGTTATTATCAGGGTTTTGTGCCACAATTACGGTAATTGCTGTCATGCCATAAACGCCAAGTTCTTGAAATGTTTTTAAATCAGCCTGCAAGCCAGCGCCGCCGCTTGTATCTGAACCGGCTACAGCCAGTGCCTTATACATCGTCATTGATTTTCGTCCTCCTAGCATCACTTGTTTTTCTTTAGTTCATTCTATTTTAAAGAGTTACAGTAAAACAATTACTAGTATTATAGAATGATTTGGTCATTATGAATAGAGCCAGAATAGATCATTTTTAACCGACCACTTTTCCTAAGCGGCGGCGATGCCGCTGGTCGTCGCGCTTTTTCGTTGAAAGGATTGACAGGGGAAGCGCAATAGGAGTATAGTGGTTACAAGTTAACAATGACCTTCTGCTTTTTGTTGCCTTTTTCGATTGATAAAGGTAGCAGGGGCTTTTATTTTTTAAACTGACAGCAGTATTGAATGAGATGGGGGAGAAATATTTATGAAAGAATTTTCTTTGGCTTATGGCACAACAGAAATGAAACTGCAGGTGAAAGAGGAAAATATTCTGCAGGTGATTGAAAGTAATCCGGTTTCCTTTGCTAAGAGCGAGACAGAATTAATTCAAGCAGCGTTGGAACAGCCGATTGCCAGCGCTCGTTTGTCGGAGTTAGTGCAGGCGGGACAAACGGTTTGTATCGTGATTCCTGATGTGACGCGACTGTGGCAAAAACCTCATTTGTATTTGCCATTGCTTGTGGCAGAACTCCATAAGGGTGGCGTTAAAGATGAAGATATTCTCTTTGTCAGCGCCTTAGGCAGTCATCGTAAGCAAACAAAAGAAGAACATGAAATGCTACTCGGACCGGATCTGGCAAAGCGGTTTACCGTACTTGATCATGATTGTTATGATAAAGAAAATCTTGTTTATAAAGGAAAGACAACCTTTGGTACGCCTGTATGGCTCAATAAACAGGCCCTTGCTTGCGATCATCTTGTTTTGACCGGCGGCGTTGTCTACCATTTCCTTGCTGGCTGGGGCGGCGGCAAAAAGTCGGTTTTGCCTGGGATCTCCGCCTACGAAACGATTATGGCCAATCATGGTTTATCCTTAAGCCCTGAACGCGGCGCTGGCGCTCATCCCGATGTTCGTTCCGGCTATGCTGAGAAAAACCTGATTCATCTTGATATGCAGGAAGCAACAAGTTTTGCGAAACCGTCTTTTTTATTGAATGTTGTCCTAGCGGAAGGTCGTATTGCTGGTGCTGTTGCCGGTAATTGGCTGGCGGCTCATGAGAAAGGCCAACGACTTGTTGATGATATTGATGGCGTAGCTGTGCAAGAAAAAGCCGATCTTGTGATTGCATCGGCTGGCGGCAGCCCGAAAGATGTGAATCTTTATCAGACCATTAAAACGCTGGTCAATGCTAGAGAAGCGACAAAACCAGGCGGAACGATGATTTTGTTGACAGAGTGCCCGGAAGGGCTCGGCGGTAACGCTGATGTGCAAAATATGATTTTAGGGTATGATACGGTATTAGATCGTGAAGATGCCCTGCGTGCTGATTACAGTATTTCGAAATATGTCGGCTACTATTTCTGTGAATCCGCCGTAAAATTTGATTTGATTCTTGTGTCTTCGCTCGAACCGCAACTACTAGCGAAGGCGAATATTACGATCGTGAAGACTCTAGATGAAGCGCTCAAGCTTGTGTATGATAAACGCGGGGAAAATTTGAAGACTCATATTATGCCTCATGGTGCGAATACTTTTCCGCGAATTGATTAAAGCATTATAACCAAAGTGGGTAAATAAGCAAGCTGTCTTGCAGGGAAATCTGTTTTTTAGCGGATCTCTTGTAAGACAGCTTTTTTAAATGGTAGTCCCCAAAATTTATAAATTATTAATTGGCAAACTGTGGGACAGGAGTCCCTTTGTTTTTTGTAGAATAAAGATGGGAAATGTTTAGATGACAGGAGTCAGTATGCAGATAAAAAGAAATTATATACCGTTTAAATCGCTTATTTTCCTCTTGCTATGTTTTCTGTTGTTGCTGCTTGGCGGTATGGTGACTTTAGCGCCAAATCGATTTGAGAGTAAAACTGACGAAGTCGCTTTGCCGGTTCAGTGGCTATATTATCGCGGCGATGGCGCAGCGGAAAACTTTTCGGGCAAACCTGATTTTGCCAAAACACCATGGCGAACTTTTCCTTCGCAATTTGTTAGTGGCGGAATGCCTAATGATTCAAGCCGCTCCCTAGTTTTGACGACAACGGTTCCGAATCTTGAGCCACTAGCAAGTCCCGCGCTTTATTTGCCGTCAGTAGATCAATCTTTTGAAGTATATCTTGATGGCCAGAAGATTTATCAGTATGGTTGGAACGAGGAGAAGCCTTTTTTTGCTGGTTGGAGCTGGCATTTAGTTTCTCTACCAGAGGACGCCGCCGGAAAGACGCTTTTGTTACGGATTTACTCTATCGATAAAACGATTGGCGTGATTGGACAGGCGCGGATTGGCTCTGATGCTGATTTTCGATTGGCTCTATTTGAACAGGATTTTCCGTGGTTGTTATTTGGTTTTTTCTTTTTCTTTGCTGGCATTTTTACTTTTCTTGCTTGGTTGCGCCGTACAGAAAAGCGCGAATATCTTTACTTTGCGCTGTTTAGCCTAGCGGTAGGTTTTTGGCATATTACGCAAGTGAAAAGTAAGTTGATGTACTGGGATGCTCCGCTGTTTTGGACTTATAGCGATCTTTGTTCCCTTTATTTAGCGCCTGGTTTTTTACTGTTGTTTCTGCGTCATATTTTTGGGCGTACCGCTTGTTATGGCAATTACAGCTGTTATGGACTATATACGTGGCTGTTTCGCGTGCACTTTGCTTTTTGGCTGTCTACCTTTACGGGAGCACAACTAGGAGGCTTCTTTTTGCCGGACAGTTTAATTTATTTTAATTTCCTTGAAGTGTTGGATCTTTGTGCGGTTGTACCGACGATGTTTATTTTAGCGTGGAAAAAACACTCGGAAGCGCAAATTGTTTCTATGGGGATATTTTTATTTTCCTTGCTTTCTGGTAATGACATACTAGCCAGTATGGGGTGGCCGCTTTTCTCGTTTCAAAGTATTTCCTGGGGGACGTTCTCCTTACTGCTTACTCTGGCTTTTTTGTTGATGTATCGTTTTGAAAAAGTGCAGCAACAGCTTGTCGCTTATACGGAGGCCTTGGAAGTTAGCGAAGCTGAGTTGCTGCGTCATCGGACGGAATTGGAGAAGTTAGTCGAAGCGAAAACCTGTGAACTTCGTCTGGCCAAAGAGGCAGCGGAAGCGGCTAGTGAAGCAAAAAGTCAGTTTTTGGCTAATATGAGCCATGAAATTCGTACTCCTATGAATGGCATTATTGCGATTGCTGAGCTGCTTATGGAAAATTTGACCCATCCTGATGAACGCGAACAAGTGGCGGTTATGAGTCACTCTGCCGAAGCGCTGCTTCATTTGATTAATGATGTACTCGACTTTGCTAAGGTGGATGCTGGTCAAATGACGCTAGAGGAATCGGATTTTTCTCTGAAGGAACTGCTGCGGGAAGTGACGCTGCTGATGGAGGTACAGGCTCGCTCTAAGCAACTCCATATTTATACAGAACTGGCGCCAGATTTACCGGAAATGCTTTGCGGTGACCCATTAAGGCTACGTCAAATTTTACTTAATTTAATGGGGAACGCTGTGAAATTTACGGAAGCGGGCTGGATTAAACTATCTGTGAACTGGCGAAACGAGGCAAGTGACAGCATTTTGTTATGTATTGGCGTAGAAGATACGGGAATAGGAATACCTCGTCATAAACAGCACTTGTTATTTCAATCGTTCCAACAGATTGATACATCAACTGCTAGACGCTTTGGCGGTACAGGCATAGGTCTGGCCTTGACGGCAAAACTTGTTGCGCTAATGCAAGGGGAAATTACGGTAGAAAGCGAGGCTGGCCAAGGTGCGCTCTTTACTGTGAAGCTTCAGCTTCGTCGTTGTGCCGATACTTTATTGCAACCGATTCGCGAGAATGTGGTTACGGCGTTAAGAGCATCGCAAGCGATGATTCTTGTTGTGGAAGATCAAGAAATTAATAGTAAAATTGCGTTAGCCCAGTTAGATCGTTTGGGCTTAAAAGGCAAAACGGCGAAGGATGGTTTGACGGCGCTAGAACTGTTACGCCAAGAATCTTTTGATATGATATTACTTGATTTGCACCTGCCTAAGGCCGACGGGTATTTTGTCACTCGGGCCATTCGCAGTGGCGAAGTGAGCGATAAAGTGCAGCATATCCCGATTGTGGCTATGACGGCAAGTGCGCAGCCTGAAGATCGGCAAAAATGTTTGGCTGCTGGAATGAATGAATACTTGACAAAGCCTGTCCGGCTGCGGCAGCTGGCTTCGGTGATTTCTGCCTACTTAGATTGGACGCCTGAGTGGCAGGAAGTAGAAGCGCTGAATCAAGTAGATCAACTGATTTTCGATCCCTCTGTTTTAGCGGCCAATTTACCAGGAAAAGACGAGTTGATTCGTCAATTGTTACAAGAATTTATGACGGAGCTGAAAGTAAGTCTTGGTCGATTGAATCGGCAGTATCGCAGTCAGTCTTGGCAGGCGATGAAGCGGGAAGTTCATGCTGTAAAAGGACTTGCTGGCAATGTAGGCGCGAGACAAGTCTTTTGGATTCTGCAAAATCTGGAAGAACAGCTTCGAATGGAGTCTTATCGGGAAATTCCAGTTCTATTGAGTGAGTTGGAAGGCCAAGGAAATTATTTTTACTCATTGTTGCGGCGCGAGCACTATATAGGAGACGAAACGAATGAAAATTTTAGTGGCCGATGATAAAAAGATCAATCGTTCTATTTTAAAGAGTATGCTCCTAGATATGGGCTATGAAGTCATTGAAGCGGAAACGGGAGAACAGGCTCTTGCGATTTTATCAGATCGCGAAGGTCCGTTGATTGCTTTTCTTGATGGCGAAATGCCTGACTATGACGGACCGGATCTTTGCCGGATGATCCGGTCGCAGGAAAGGGAAAGCCTAGATTATAAATTTCTTGTTCTCGCTACAGGACATGATCGGAGAAGTGATAAAGCTGCGGGCTTTGCTGCTGGCGCCGATGATTATATTGTAAAGCCTTTTGACAGACAGGAATTGCAAATGAGGATACGCGTTGGCGAACGTCTTGTGCGTCTACAGGAAAAGTTGCGTTTTTTGGCGACGCGTGATGAACTGACTAGACTTTGGAATCGCCGGACAATAATGCAAGGACTCGAAGCAAAGCTAAGAGAAACTAGCGGTTTAGTTGCAGCGGCAATTCTTGATCTAGATCATTTTAAAAGGATTAATGATACCTATGGCCATTTGGCAGGCGACGAAGTCTTACGCGAAACGAGTCGACGCTTGATGTCAGTTTTAGATTCTAAAGGCATGGCTGGGCGGATGGGCGGCGAAGAGTTTATTGTGTTTTTTGCTGTGCAGTCGATTAGCGAAGCCGAGGCCTTTTGCGAAATTGTGCGGGAGAAGATTGGTCGTGCTCCTGTGGTATATAGATCAAGCGATCAGCTGGATTTGGTGAAAGAAATTCCGGTTACAGCTAGCCTTGGTTTAGTCGTGGCTTTTGTACCAAGCGATTTGGAAAGTGTGCTACGGCTGGCTGACCAGGCCTTGTATGAAGCAAAAGAAACCGGAAGAAACCGCAGCGTTAGATGCGAGTTTCTTCCGGTAACAGATCAAGAGCCGTCATAGCCATGGCTTTGGCGCCGATTAACAGGCGTTCCTGAGCATAGGGGGAGCAAGCAGCTGTGGCAAATTCCGCTGTATGGGCGGAAAGATCAGCGCCAATCGAAATATCGGGATGCAGTGTAGGTATGATATGACTAACTGTGCCCACATCGGTTGAGCCGCCTGCCTCTGCGTCGTCAAGAATGGTGACTTCTTCGCCGAGCAGCGCCATGTTTTGCCGAAATAGAGCGGCTAACCTTTTGTCATTGATTAATTCTTTATAAAGGGGTTCGTAATGTTCTACTGTTACTGTTGTGCCTGTCGCTAAGGCAATTCCCTCGGCAAGGCGGCGAAAAGCTGGTAGAACCGTGTCTTCTAAATAACGGTATGACAGTGCACGGACTGTAAATTTAGCTTCGGCTTTATCAGGAACGATATTTGGCGCAATGCCGCCATGAGTGATAATACCGCCAAGAATGGTTTTTTCAGTGAGGCTTTCTTTCAGTTGCTTCAGGCCACTGTAAAATAAGACGAGGGCGTCAAGGGCATTGACTCCTTTATGAGTGTTGCTGGCAATGTGAGCACTCTGCCCGTGGAAGGTTACTTTTACCGGATGCGTGGCGTAAGAAGTGCCGCCTACGCTGTTTACATCAGCGGGATGAATGATGAGGGCGGCAGTGAGCTGATCAAAGAGGCCCGCGTCGGCTAGTGTAATTTTGCCGCCAGTCGTTTCTTCGGCGGGACAGCCGAACAAGCAGGCCGTGGCTTTTTCTTGGGCAGCGGCGGCAAAGGCGACGGCAGCGCCATAGCTCATGGCGGCAATCAAATTATGGCCGCAAGCATGGCCTAATTCCGGCAGAGCGTCGTATTCAGCGAGAAAACCGATTTTAGGCCCGGAAGAACCTTTACAAGCCTGAAAGGCTGTGGGAAGATTGCCGCAGCCTGTTTCTACAGTAAAGCCATGTTTGGCAATCGCTGCGGTTAAGCGGGTGACGGCTTGATGTTCTTCGTTGCCTAGTTCGGGATGATTATGAATGAAGAGACTGATTTCATTTAATTCAGCAGCTAAGGCGTCGACAGCGGCGCAGGCTGCTTTTTTTAATTCTTTACGGTTCATAAGCAGGACTCACTTTCTGATAAAATAGGCACACGTTCACCTCAGTCAGTAAAGGCGCTTTCGGCAAGAATTAAGCCGCCATCGCTAGTGCTGAGACGGGCTTTTACGCCAAAAGGAAGTGTTGTTTTATCTGGTTGATGACCAAAGGCTAGGTTGCCAAGAATCGGAATTGATAAATCGCTTAAACGATCTTGTAACACTTCCTGCAGGGAAAACCCTTTTTCGGTTTCCTGTTCCGGTTCTTCTTCTTCGCAATTTACGAAGCGGCCAAGCACAAGACCGGCTGCTTCCTGTAATTTACCAGCCAGCCGCAATTGTGTGAGCAGGCGATCAATCCGATAGGGTTCTTCACCGATTTCTTCTAGACAAAGAATTTTATTTTTTGTATCAATTTCGTAGGGAGTTCCTAGCGTTGCCGCAAGCAGGCTGAGATTACCACCAGTAAGAATCCCTGACGCTTCGCCAGGACAAAGCCAGTTCAGCGGCTGCTCTGGCGGATTGCTGATAAGGCCAAGGGGGCGGCTTGTTTCCAGAGATCGGAGCATTGCCGCTATAGTATAGTCTGAGGGATTTCGCCCTAAATCAGATGCGACCATGGGACCATGAAAGACAGGAAAGCCGCAAGTTTGGCTGATGGCGGTAAACAAAGCCGTCACATCACTGTAGCCTAAAAGGATTTTGGGATTTTGCCGCAACAGTTCGTAATTAAGTTCTGCTAGATAGCGCATCGCGCCATAGCCGCCGCGCAGGCAGAAAATGGCTGCAATCGACGGGTCGGCAAACATTTCTTCAAGATCACGTAACCGAACCGCATCGGAACCGGCGAGGTAGCCCCATTTTTGTTGAACGCTGCGGCCAATTCGTACTTCGTAGCCTAATTTTTGAAGCAAATCAATGCCTGCGCTTGCTTCCTGCCAGTCGCCGCAGCTTGCTGGTGCAATTAGGCCGATACATTGGCCCTTTTCAAGTTTCTTTGGTTTTATCGAGGCTTTATTCATTATAGTCCGTCCTCCTCAAGATAGGCGCTTTTAAAATCGGCCAGACCTAGTACGGACCAGGAATAATTTTTTAGGCGCGGGCTGACAAGATAGGGCTGTGTCGTATAGTAAATGGGGATGACTACGGCGTCTTTTAAGAGTAGCTTTTCGGCCTGATGCATAGCAGTCATGCGAACAGACGGATCCAACGTGGACTGCGCCTGCTTTATGAGTTCATTATAAGTTTCGTTTTTATATTTGGCGTCATTTTCTGGGTCTTTGAAGACGTCCATAAAGGTCATGGGGTCACTATAGTCGCCAATCCAGGAGGCGCGAGCTACCTGGAAGTCGCCTTGCGCCCGCGACGCGAGAAATACTTTTGACTCTTGATTCACTAAGGTGACTGATACGCCGAGATTCTGTTTCCACATTTCCTGAATTGCTTCCGCAATGGCCTTGTGCAGTTCACCGGAATTAAAGAGAATCGTAATGGGCGGCAGCCCTTGACCGTCAGGATAACCTGCTTGTGCTAACAGTTTTTTGGCTAAAGCGATATCTTCTGCCACCAGATTTCCGCCTTCGAGACGAAAGTCTTGCCCTGTTGCCGGATTCTTCAAACCAGGCGGTACCCAGGCGTAGGCAGGTTCTTTGCCGCCCTTGATAATATGGTTAACGAGAAATTGGCGACTTAAAGCCAAACTGAAAGCTTGGCGTACTTTCGGGTTGTTAAAAGGCGCTTTATCCGTATTAAATACATAATAATAACTACCGAGATAGGGAGCGATTTTGAGCTTGTTTGTCTGGGACAGTCGGTCATACTCGGTGATGGGCGGTTCCACCATCATATCTACCTGATTGCTTTCCGTGAGCAGCATACGTGTTGTCTGTGAGTCCACAATCGGCCAGGACATGTGCGTGAGTTTTACGGCGCGGCGGTCCCAATACATTTCGTTAGGGGAAAAATCAATTTTGCCATTATGAAGCCACAAGTCGATTTTAAAAGGGCCGTTACTGATTATGGGACTTTGGATTGCCCAGTTGTCAGGATGCGCTTCGATGGCAGGACGGTAAACGGGATAGAAAGCATGAAAGGCCACCAAACTTAAAAAATAAGCCGTAGGTTTTTCTAGTTCTACATCAAGCGTGTGCGTATCGACAGCTGAAATACCGACGGAATCTGCCGATGCTTTACCACTGTTATAGTCTTCGGCATTTTTAATACTATATAGCATGTAGGCATTTTCCGAGGCAACTGCCGGATCAAGCGCTCGTTTCCAGGCATACTCAAAATCGGCGGCAACGACAGGATCGCCATTAGACCACTTGGCATCTTCGCGTAGGTGAAAGCGATAATGTAGTCCGTCCGGGGAAATTTCCCAACTAGTGGCTACGCCGGGAAGCGGCTCATCATGATTGTCAAGGCGTGTTAAGCCTTCAAAAATCTGCAGTTCTACTAGCGATTCAGGAATTGCTGTTGATTTGGCCGGATCCAGTGTTGCCGGTTCTGTCTCCAAGGCATAACGGAAAGGGGCCTGCACGGATGATTTGCAACCAACAGCGCTGATGAGTAGGACAAGCAGTAGCAAGCAGAGGAAAAGACGTTTTAGGATCGTCATGAACCTGCCTCCTTTGTTTGTAAGGGGCCGCTAAAATATTCATAGAGGATTTTCCCAATCCTAGCGCCGAGCATCAGGCCCTCATAATTAAAGGTAAGGTTTTTGGTCATGATTGTTACGATATAAGGACCGCCAGGCAGATAGAGAATTCCGCCGTCATGTTCTGCGCCTGGCAATGTCCCGGTTTTGTGGGCGATTGGGATTTCTTCCGGCCAGGTAAAGGGGAGTTTGTCACGAACCTGTTGACGCTTTAATACAGACAGCATGTGATCGCAAATCGAACGAGGCAATGTTGCTCCGTCATAAATCAGACGAAACAGTGTAACAAGATCGCGCGGGGACGAATAATTTTCCCGCCCTGCTTGAGCAGCTGTAAAATCCATCATTTTTCGTTGCAGCCGTGTTTCTGCTAGGTTTAATTGTTCCATCGTTTCATTGATTTGCGCCATGCCGAGACGTTCAATGAGTAGATTTGTCGCTGTATTATCACTGATGACAATCATCAAGTTAGCTAATTCCTCGATGGTCAGGCTGGTGGGGCGAATTTCCATCAAAATGCCAGCGCCGCCGACAACTTGCTGCGGTTTAAGTGGAATGGATTCCTGTAAATCAAGCTTACCAGCAGCGACTTGACGCATGATTTCGTAAAAAATCGGCACTTTAATCATACTGGCAGAAGGAAACGACTCTGCCTCATTTATAGCCAAACTGTCGCCTGTGCGGGGATTGATCAGTAAAAAGGCGCAACAGCCAGAGCTTTGCGTAAATTCTGCTTCAATTTGTTTTTTTAATCGTTCCATTGGCAGGATCATCCTTTATATAGAGTATCAGATAGATAGTATTAGATAAAATGACAGGCCGCTTCATGGTGCGAGCCGCAAGTCTTTAACGCTGGTTCTGTTTCGGCGCAGAGCGGCTGGGTGTTCGGGCAGCGCGTACGAAACCGACAGCCTGAGGGAAGCGCCAAGGGACTCGGAAGTTCGCCTGATAGCAGCGCCAGTTGCTCACTTGCTTGCTGTGGATCAGGTATAGGAATGGCCGCAAGCAACGCTTTCGTGTAAGGGTGTCTCGGCTGTTGATATAACGTAAGACTATTGGCTATTTCTACAATTTTTCCTAGATACATTACGGCAACGCGATGACTAATATGTTGAACCATGGCTAGATCGTGAGCAATAAATAGATAGGTCAAGTTTAAAGCTTGCTGCAGATCTTCTAAAAGATTCACGATTTGGGCTTGAATGGAGACGTCAAGGGCGGAAATCGGTTCATCACAGACGAGAAACTCTGGTTCCATGGCGAGAGCGCGAGCAATGCCAATGCGCTGTCGTTGACCGCCGCTGAATTCATGGGGATAGCGACCGAGAGCTGTAGCGGAAAGACCCACAAGATCTAGCAACTTTTCCAAACGGCTGGAAACTTGGTTTTGGGGAACGATGGAATGGAGGATAAGGGGCTCGCGTAAAGTTTCGGCCACGGTAAAGCGGGGATTGAGCGAGGCGTAGGGATCTTGAAAGATCATTTGCAAGCGCGGTCTTCCCGTCAGTTGACTGTTATTTGGCAGTGGCTCGCCATGAAAAAGAATTTCGCCGCCAGTTGGCTTATAAAGCTGGACAAGCATCCGGCCTACGGTCGATTTACCACAACCGCTTTCGCCAACGAGGCCGAGAGTTTCGCCGGTAAAGACCGAGAAATCAATGGAATCCACGGCTTTTAACTGCGCTTGAGGGCGCCCCCAAAAGTCTGTTTTAACCGGAAAGTATTTTTTCAATGCTTTGACTTCGAGTAAGGGTGTTTTTGACTGGTTCATTCGTTGCGCCGCCTCCTTCTTGCCTGGGCCAGCGGGTGCTCAAGCCAGCATTTTATCTTATGACTTGTTGTGGCGGTTTCATAATAAGGCGGCGCCGTTTTGGCGCAGACTTCCATAGCATCAGGGCAGCGCGGGTGAAAGGCGCAGCCTGTTGGTTTTCGGCCGGGATGGGGCGGTTGTCCCGCTATAGCTGTTAATTTTTGTTTGCCTGCTGTTTGTAATCGCGGCAGGGCTGCCAGCAGGGACTTTGTATAAGGGTGGCCGGGATGATGAAAGATTTCGCTTGCTGCACCTTCTTCAACTAAGGTACCGGCGTACATAACCAGAACACGCTGACACAAAGTGGCAACAGCGCCGAGATCATGGGAGATGAAAAGAATCGCCGTATTTTTTTCTTGTTGCAGCTTCTTTAATAAAGCCAGAATTTGTGCTTGAATGGTTACATCAAGAGCAGTGGTTGGTTCGTCGGCAAGGAGCAGCTTAGGTCTACAGGCGAGCGCCATGGCAATCATAGCTCGCTGACGCATACCGCCGCTAAATTGATGCGGGTAGGCAAGAATACGTTCCTCTGGTGAAGGAATGCCTACCTGTTGCAAAAGCTCGACTGCCGCTGCCAAGGCGGCGGTTTTATTCATTTGACAGTGCAGCATAAGGCTTTCGGCAATTTGGTCGCCGATTGTCAAAACCGGATTTAACGCCGTCATGGGATCTTGGAAAATCATACTGATATCCTTGCCGCGTATTTTAGCTAGTTCTCTATCGCTTTTTTGACGCAGGTCTTCGCCGTTAAAGTGAATTTTTCCCGCATCATACAAGGCAGGTGGTGCGGCAATTAGGCCGAGAATGGCCTGGGCTGTCAGGCTTTTGCCGCAGCCTGATTCTCCCACCAAGCCGACAGCCTCACCGGGAAACAGTGAAAAGCTAACCGATTCGACGGCCTGTAGCCGATTTTGCTCGGCAAGAAAGGAAATTGCGAGATTTTCTACTGTGAGTAGAGGTTTCATGGAGTACCTCCTTAGCGTCGGACACGCGGGTCAAGCGCATCGCGCAGACCGTCGCCGAGAAAATTAAAGGCCAGCATCGTCAGACTGATTGCCAGAGCTGGGAACAGAAGTTGGAAAGGATAAGAGCGGATACTCGTGATTCCCTCGGAAGCGAGTACGCCCCAACTGGCCATCGGCGCTGCTACGCCAAGACCGATAAAGCTTAGAAAAGCTTCAGTGAAAATCGCTTCGGGAATGGCTAGAGTCATGGTGATTAAAATGGGACCAAGACAGTTTGGCAGCAGATGATTATATAAAATTCGCCAGCGGCTGACGCCCATAGTTTGAGCTGCCAGAATATATTCTTGTTCTTTTAATGTAAGAATTTGGCTGCGTACCACACGCGCCATATTTAGCCAGTAGGCAATGCCAAGGGCGATAAAAATATTGCTTAGACCTGGTTTCAGTACCACCATCAGCACAATGACATAGAGCAGTAGCGGAATACCATATAAGATATCAACAATCCCCATCATGATCCGATCGACGCGGCCGCCGAAAAAACCGGAAACTCCGCCGTAAATTACGCCAATCGTCAAATTGATGAAACTGGCAACAATGCCAATGGCCAGGGAAATACGAGCGCCGTAAAGTACGCGGACAAAAAGATCGCGACCGAGATTGTCTGTGCCGAACCAGTGAGCGGCGCTTGGCGGTTCATTGGCGGCAAGCAGATTTTGATCAGAGTAAGAGTAGAAAGAAAAAAATGGTCCAATGAGAGCAACAAGTAGAAAAAAGAGAATCAGATATAAACCAGCCATAGCGAGCTGGTTGGCTTTTAAGCGGCGCCAGGCGGCTTGACGGGAAGAAAGACCTGGCGTAAAGTGTTCTTGGTCGCCTTCGGTCCGCGCCAGCGGTTGAAAGGATTGGGGCGTAAGTTCCATTGGGTCAGCCTCCCTGCTTTTTAGTCAGTTGAATTCGCGGATCAATCAAGGGATATAAGAGGTCGACAACTAGATTGAGCAAAATGACCAGCAGACTGTAGAAGACCGTAATTCCCATAATGACGGTATAATCGCGATTATAAATACTTGTAATGAAATGTTTACCAAGACCAGGGATTGCAAAAATCGTTTCAACAATAAAGCTGCCTGTCAGAATCGAAGCCGTTAACGGGCCAAGAAACGTAAGAACAGGAATGAGTGCATTTTTTAAGGCATGCTTATACAGAATGGTCCTTTCGGGCAGGCCTTTGGCTTTGGCTGTTTTTATATAATCCTGCGTTAGTACCTCGAGCATACTAGCCCTGGTAAGACGAGCGATGGCGGCTGCCGGATACGCAGCAAGGGCGATCGTCGGCAAAATTACATAGGACGGGCCTTCCCAGAGGGCTACAGGCAGCCAGTTTAGCTGTAGGGAAAAGACGTAGACAAGCAGTGTTGCTAAGACGAATCCCGGGATAGACATGCCCAGAGTAGTAAAGAAAACTGACACGTAGTCAGGCCAGCTGTTTTGACGCAGGGCCGCCAAAGATCCTGCCGGGATGCCAATGGCTAAAGCTAGAGCAAGGGCAAGCATTCCCAGTTCAAAAGATACGGGAAAGCCTTCAGCGATAAGATCGCTTACGAGGCGCCCCTCATATTTAAAGGAGGGACCTAAGTCAAAGTACAGTAGGCTTGTTAAGTAATCGCCGTATTGTTTATAAAGCGGGTCCTGCAAATGATAGTGTGTTTCAAGATTTTTAAGTACGGCTGGCGGTACATTTTTTTCGGCAGTAAAGGGACCGCCGGGAATGGCGTGCATGAGAAAGAAGGTAATCGTAATAATGGCGAATAGTACAAGCAGCGCGCTGAACAGACGCTGAGTGAGATAGGACAGCAAGAAAAGTCACTCCCTTCAAAATAGATAAAGAGACATACGCCAAGTATGTCTCTTTGATTGCGCGGCTTTATCGATTTTGTTTCTATAAAAACAGGAAAAGTCCTGCTCTTGAGCGATGGTAAATTTACATTCGTTGTCATAACTGTTCTAGTAGGTTACTATTAAGAAAGATCATGTTTTAGCTATAAGGAGTTTATGATGGAAGAAAAGAAAACGATACAGGGGAAATTGCGACAGCTTGCCGTGATTTTATTCCCTATTTTAATTACCCAACTTGCTTTATGTGCTATGAGTTTTTTTGATACGATGATGTCAGGTCATGCCAGCCAGCTTGATTTAGCTGGCGTAGCGATTGGCACGAACTTGTGGATGCCTGTATTTACGGGGATTAACGGCATTCTAATCGGCATTACGCCGCTCATTGCCCAGTTTCACGGCGCGAAGAACGAGCAAGCGATTTCCCGTGCCGTCATTCAGGGGCTTTATGTAGCTGCGGCAATGGGTCTTACTGTTATTGTCGGCGCCATAGTACTCCTGCCGTTCGTGCTTGCCGCTATGGGGCTAGAACCAGCGGTAGAAACAATTGCTCGCCGCTTCCTTGGCGGCATTGCTTTTGGCGTAATGCCCCTATTTATGAGTACCATTTTGCGCAGCTTTGTCGATACCTTAGGCTACACGCGTATTACCATGATGATTACGGCTGGGGTTCTACCTTTGAACATTCTGCTAAACTATTTGCTGATTTACGGTGAGTGGGGATTTCCTCGTCTAGGTGGCGCTGGCGCGGGCTATGCTTCGGCCATTAGCTACTGGTTTATTTTGCTCATTCTCGCGGTTACGGCGCTGAAGCGCAAGCCCTTTTGCCATTACCGAATTTTTGCGACTTGGCCGCGTCCTGCTTGGCGCGATTGGCAATCTCAACTCAAACTGGGAGTTCCCATTGGTACGTCCATTTTTTTTGAGACAAGTATCTTCGGCGTAGTCGGTGTGTTAGTGGCGGCTTTCGGGACGGTAACGATCGCTGCTCACCAGGCGGCGATTAATTTTGCCAGCCTTGTTTATATGCTGCCGCTGTCCATGAGTATGGCTCTAACGATTCTTGTTGGGTTTGAGGTCGGCGCCAAACGGGAACAGGACGCCAGACAGTATGCTTATCTAGGTCTTGGCGCCGCTTTGACCCTAGCGGCTTTCTGTGCGATCGGTCTGTGGCTATATAATGGCCAAGTAGCGACTTTATATACGAATGATTATGACGTATGGGAATTAACAAAGCAGTTCTTGCTTTATGCCGCGTTCTTTCAGCTATCTGATGCGGTTGCCGCTCCTATTCAAGGGATTTTACGCGGCTATAAAGATGTAAATGTTCCTTTTATCGTAGCCTTTGTGTCTTATTGGGTGATTGGCTTGCCCCTTGGATTGTTTCTCTCTCACTTTACGGCTTTCGGCGCTTTTGGCTACTGGGTTGGGTTTATTGTCGGTCTGGCCTTTGGGGCTACGGCGCTTGTTGCCAGACTGCTTAAACTGCAACGGAAGCGGCGGCAGTAGCAGGATTTATTTTTAGAAACAAGAACTCTATAGCAACAGAGTTCGTTATAAAACAAAATGTGCTTTAGGAGGAGTTTTTATGACTGATACAATTGCGATATTGAAGAAGCATAGTTCGGTACGAGATTTTTTAGCAAAGCCTGTCGCTGACGAACTACTCAGAGAAATTTTGTTAGCTGGCCAGCAAGCGGCTACTTCAAATCATATTCAGGCCTATTCGATTTTGCGAATGCGCGATCAGGAAAAACGCCAGAAGTTAGCTGCGTTATGTGGTCAGCAAAAGCATGTGGCTGTAAGTCCCGTCTTTCTTGTGTTTTGCGCTGACCTAAAACGGTTGCAGCAAGCCTGTGAACTCCATAGCGAGACGATCTTTCCCGGCGCGGCGGAAGCCTTTATTTTAGCTACTGTCGACACGGCCTTGGCGGCGCAAAATGTAATGGCTGCTGCTGAATCGGCCGGACTTGGCGGAGTATATATTGGCGGAATTCGCAATCATCCCCGTGAAGTTTGTGAGCTTCTGGCGATTCCTAAATACGTTTATCCTGTGTTTGGTATGTGCCTTGGTTATCCGGCTAAGGTGAATGATGTAAAGCCGCGTCTGCCACTGGAAGCTATTTTAAAAGAAGATGCCTATACGCCTGATGATCCTGCTCTTATGGCTACATATGACCAACAAGTGGCGGAGTATTATGCGAAGCGAACGGCTGGCGAGCGGACAACAAGCTGGACCGACGGCGTGGCGGCTATGATGAAAACGAAACAACGCCCCCACATGAAAGCCTTTTTGGCTGAGCAGGGGTTTGACTTTGATTGATAGTGATTAAGCAAGTTTTTTAGAGCGATTCTACTTAGGTAGGATCGCTTTTTTTACGCAATAAGGGAGTCAGAGTTCCTTGATACATAATATGAAGATCATGCATGGCCCGCGATAAAGCTACATAGAGTAAGCGCGAGTCAAGGGGCGTATTTTTATAGGATTCCAAGGAGGCGTTCCAGAGAATGACGCTGTCAAACTCAAGGCCCTTGGCGAGCGAGACTGGCACGAGTGAGATGGCGCCTTGATAAGAAGCCGCTTCGCCTGTAATTAAATGAACAGGCAAGGCAAGGTCGGAAAAACATTTCTGCTGCTTCAATTCTTCATAGAGCAGTGTTGCTTCAGATTCCAGCTTGGTGATGATGCCGATGGATTTTACGCCTTTTTGTACTAAATCGCTAAGGCGCTTCATTAAACTGGCTGCTCCCTGCGCTACAGAATGAATTCTTTCAGCAGTAGGATTGCGGCCAATTTCATAAACTGGAATGGCTTTGCTGTGACCGCTGGGCATGACGCGGTTGAAGAGATCAACAATTTCTTTGGCGGAGCGGTAACTATACAGAATTTCCCGATAGACCGTTCGATCTTGGCCGAATACTTCTTTAAGCAACACATTCCAACTGCCAATGCTGCGGTACGAATGGATTCCTTGGGATAAATCACCCATGATTGTAAATGAGCCGTTTGTTGACAACTGTTTTAAGACGACAAATTCAAAGGCGTTTAAATCCTGAGCTTCGTCGATTACAATATGATCATATTTGTCGACTTGACGCCAGCCATCTAGTAATAAGGCGAGATAGGCTAGCGGCGCCAGATCTTCCCGATCGAGTTCGCCCGCCCCTAAAGTCGTCAGTGTGTGATGCCGAATCTCTTCGAGATCATAGTTTTTTTCTTTTACAAGCTTAAAGGCGCTTTTGACTGTGAAAATTTCCTGGTAGGTTTCTAATAGATCAAGAGAATGCCAACGTTTGCCGAATTTTTGCAGAAAAGCATCTGCTTTGTTCCGTAGCTGCGTCATTTCTTTGTCATCATGGCCTTTTTTCTTGTGAGTTGCGGCGAGAACATCTAGATAATTTGTCACTCTAAAAGTGACAAGATTGACTAAGGAACGCAGTCGTTCATTGCAGGGAACGGCCGCATCGCTCAAAAAGCGCTCCAACTGGTCTTTTGCTGATATCGTCAACTTTCCTTCAAATAGGCTGATGTCTTCGAATTTTAGACAGTATTTTTGAATCTTTTGTGCTAAGTAATTTTCTAAAATTCGTTGAAAATCGAGCGAGCCTTTGAGACGAGCCCTCGCTTCAATATTTTGAATGCGGCTTTTGTCTTGGGCCGCTAACAGTGTATCAAGACGATCTGCTTGACTTAAGGGACGTTTAATGCCCGTAATAGCGGTAACAAGATCTTCCCAGACGAGCTGAGTTACATCGGCAGCATCGATTTCCGGCAGCAGCTCCGAAATATAATCGAGAAAAATTCGGTTGGGTGCAATGACAATGAGCTTTTTGGGATTGAGTTTTTCGCGGTACAGAAGATAGGAGAGTCGATGTAGACCAATTGTACTTTTGCCAGAACCAGCTACGCCCTGAATGACTGTGACTTGATTTAAAGGCTCGCGAATGATTTTGTTTTGCTCAGCCTGAATCGATGTGACAATGTCTTTTAGTTTTTCCGCTGCGCCTTCTTTCAGACGGTCTACCAATAAAGGGTCGGCTAGCAGCGCTTCTTGTTGGTTCGAAAGAATCTGATCTAAAATGAAATTGTCTACCATATTTTTGAGCTGACCTGCTTCAATTTTATATTGCCGTTTTAGGCGAACGTCGCCTTCATAGTGGTATTTATTTAAGACTTCATAGGAAGCCCGGCCGCCGTAGCATTCGTAAAATACGGTAGCGACAGGGTCGCGCCAGTCAAAAATCAGAAAATCTTCGGGCCCGTTAATTTGCAGACGCGTCACTTTACAACGACCAATATAGTAGCTTTGAAACGCTCCGGTACCATCTTCGCGAAAGTCAACACGGCCAAAGTAAGGAGAAGGCAGGGCGTTTTCAATATCTTGAATTTTACTGGCGTGATCGCCGCGCAACATAGCGTGAACATAGGCGCTGACCTCATCTTTGATCAACAGCGACTGCTGCATGCTTGTAAATCGGTTGTCAATATCAGAAGCGAGGTCAGTCATGACTTGCTTCATTTCTTGGATTGTAGCGGCTAAATGATTCTCCTCAATGGGAAAATCAGGATGGTTTTCAATCATAAGTCCTCCTGGGAAAAAGTAATAAAATGCGCGATAAAAGAAGCCTCTGCTCAGATGATCAGAGGCGTAATTTTTAAAATAAGGTGTCTTTATTATAAGTCTAGGCGTCGGTGAATACAAGTCAGGCTTATCAGTGAATTGTGATCGCCTTATTCAATGAAAATAATCCACGAATCGACAAAAATTGCTTTACTTGGATTTAGTTTTATTCGATAATGATGCTAGGAGCATTCAATGAAGATAGGAGAGAAACGGATCAGCTTTGTGGAGAAATGATTTGACAAATTGAAAGGAGAATGGCGATGAAAATCACAACAGTTCGTACGAAACTCATGTTGTTATTATTACCATTTTTATTATTTGCCTTTAGTATTTTGTCAGGCATCGGCTATTATTTTTCCAATCAAGCCCTAGAGCAGAGCGCTAGAGAAACAGCACTGGCCATGAGTTCTGATTACTCGCATCAAGTGCGGGATGCTATTAACGAACGGGTTATTGATCTTGAAAATTTGGCTAGTAACTGGACTGTGAAAAATCATAATGATATGGGGCTCATTGTCAAGTTACTACAAGAAACTCATGACCGTATCGGTAATTTTGATAATATTAACTACCTTTTACCGTCGGGTGAAGGGGTTCGTTATAATGGAACAACTACAAATGTAGCGGATCGTGACTACGTAAAAGCGGTTGTTAGTACGAAAAAGATTTATATTTCTGACCCCATATTGACAAGAGGGACAGGGCGCATGGGGGTCATCATTGCCGTTCCTGTTTTGGAGCAAGGAAACTTGACCGGGATCATTACTGGCAATGTATCGCTTGATAAGGTTACTGATTTAATTAAAGACAGTCGGTTTAAGGAAACTGGTTTTGTGGCGATTGCTGACAATAACGGCATGCTCATCGGTCATTCGCGCCAACCTGAACTTGTTGGTAACGTGAATTTTATGGATCGCAAAGTTGGTGATGCTGTCAAAACGACGCTGCCAGAAGTGGATAGCCGGTTTACGGCTCACTTTACGTCGGTTGCTGGCGGCAAGACGGTCATTGGTCAATATAAAAATCTCGATGGGGTTAGTCATGTGGCTGGCTTTGCGCCGATTTCCTTACCAGGAGGGAAGCAGTGGGTTACGATTGTATCAGCGCCTGAGGCGGAAGTTTTTGCAGCGACGAACCGATTGGCCAAAACACTGCTCTTTGTCTCGATAGCCGCTTTATTAGCTGCCGCGTTTTTTATCATTTGGATTAGTAATCGCTTTGCTAAACCGATTCAATGGATTCGCGATGAATGCCAGCTTTTAGCTCAAGGGGATCTGTGCCCTGTTGCGTCGAAAGTGCAGTCAGACGATGAACTGGGACAACTGGCGCAAAGTTTTGCGGATATGCGTCTTACGCTGTGTCAGCTTGTGCAGCGGGTGAAAGAGCAAGCGGAGGCAGTGAATAGTTCAGGCAGTCAGCTTAGGGAAAGCGCGGATCAATCGGCGCAGGCTTCGAATTTAGTGGCGCATTCTATTACGGAAATTGCTGGCGGTATGGCCGCAACGGCTGCTTCGGCGACTCATATCGCTGAAATTATTGATAACATGTCGAATCGCACAGCTCAAATAGCTGAGACGGCTCAAGCTGCTGCGGGAATTGCTCAAAATACGGCGAAAGAGGCTGAAATTGGCCAGAAAGCGGTTGGACAGGCAGTAGGGCAAATGGAACAGATTAATTCGGGGTCACAAGCAGTAGCCGCCGCGATTGAACAATTAGCAAAAGGCTCAGATGCAATTCGTCCGATCGTGGCAATGATTTCGGAAATTGCTGGCCAAACGAATTTATTGGCCTTGAATGCCGCAATTGAGGCGGCTCGTGCCGGCGAGCAAGGCCGTGGGTTTGCCGTCGTAGCGGAAGAAGTAAGGAAATTAGCTGAGCAATCCAATCAGGCTGCCCAGAAAGTTACTTTACTGATTCAGGAAAATCAAACGAATATGGATCAGGCGATTGCTGCGGTACAGCTTGGTACAGAAGGGGTGCGCGTTGGTCGGGAAGTCGTGAATTCTGCTGGGAAAACCCTAGAAAATATTATGATAGCCATTGTAGCTTTATCGGAGCAAATGAAGGGGATTTCTGATTCGATCCAAACAATGGCGGATCATAGCAAATCAGTAGCTAAGGAAATTCACGGTGTCGATACCGTGAGTCGTAAGACAGCCGCGGAAGCTGAAACTGTTTCTGCCGCTACAGAGGAACAAGCTGCATCTATGGCGGAAATTGCATCGGCAAGTAAACGGTTAGCTGATCTTGCTGTAGATCTAAAGACAGCCGTAGAAAAATTTTCTGTGTAATTTTATATTTAATTACACTTGCATATTAAGCTGTCTTGTTTTATAATTATAAACGTTTTCGATGTACACACTAAAACTACATATTTCCGGATGAAGTTTGCGAGAGAGAGGCTGAATCAGCCCGCCGAAGGAGTAAAACTCTCAGGTACTCATAAAATTGGGTGATATCGTAAAGGGACGGGACTCTGGAGAGATCCGAGCGCATCGGACGCCGAAGGTGAAATACAGCAGAATTGCTGGCAAAGCTCTCAGGCAAAAGGACAGAGACAAAAAGTGCGAATGTATTTAGTTTGTTTTATTCGTATTTTCTTTGTGATTCCAGAGTCAAATCATAGCTGATTTGACTCTGTTTGTTTTTGGGGGAGCTTTTTGGCATCGCTGCATGTAAGGTACATCGCAGATCAGTAAAGAAAGCAGCGATAGCTGTAAAAGGAGAGATTTTGAGATGGGGAAAAAATGGTTTCGGAGTATGACAGCGGCGCTTTTGGTACTGATGGCAGCCAGTTTTTTAGGGGGCTGTGGCGCTAGTTCTTCCAATGAAGTGCAAATTGGTCTACTGAATGAGTTAACAGGCGGCAACGCTACCATGGGAAATTCTACTACGAATGGTGCGAAGCTAGCGATTAAAGAAGCGAACGCGAAAGGTGGCGTCTTGGGAAAACAAATTAAAGCCGTAGTGGCTGATAATAAAAGCGAGCCGTCTGAATCGGCTAATGCCATGACGAAACTAGCGACACAAGATCGTGTAGCAGCTGTTACTGGTATCTTTTCTAGTTCTAATGCCATTGCCGCTTCGAGCGTAGCTGAGTCGGTAAAAGTACCGCTGTTGGCAGTGGGGGCGACAAATCCCAAAGTAACAGTCGACGAAGGCACTGGTAAGGTAAAGGATTATACTTTTCGAGTTTGCTTTATTGATCCTTTCCAGGGGACCGTTGGCGCCAACTTTGTTTTAAATAATTTGAAACTGAAGAGCGCTGTTATTCTTGTCGATAACAGCAGTGACTATAGTAAAGGGTTGGCCGCTTTCTTCAAGAATGCCTTTACTAAGGGTGGCGGCGCCGTGCTTGCTGAAGAAGCGTATTTGCAGAAAGATCAGGATTTCAAAACGATTTTGACGAAAGTCAAAGGGTTACATGCTGATATTATTTATGTGCCTGGTTATTATGAAGAGGTAGGCAAGATTGTAAAACAAGCTAGAGAACTTGGAATCACATCGCCTATGCTAGGCGGCGATGGTTGGGATTCGCCTAAACTCGTAGAGATTGCTACGCCAGAAGCGCTTAACAATACTTATTTCACGAACCATTATGCGGTTGATAACACAAATCCCACATCGCAGGCTTTTGTGGCTGCCTATAAACAAGAATATGGCCAATCGCCTGATGCCATGGCGGTACTTGGCTATGATGCAGCCAATGTTTTGATTCACGCCATTCAGCAGGCTAATAGCTTAGAGCCGGCGAAGATCCGTGAGGCTTTGGCGGCGACAAAAGATTTTGCTGCAATTACGGGAAATATTACATTGAATGCGACGCATGATGCCGTAAAAAATGCGGTAATCATCGAAATGAAAGATGGCAAACAAGTCTTTAAAGCGACAGTCAATCCCTGATTTAGCGATGGAAGAGAATATAATACAAGGAATTTTGTAAAAATAGGAGCAGCAGGAATGATTTAGAATTCCTGCTGCTCTTACATATTTTGTGAAAAAATATACTTAATAAGACAGTGAACTTTTTGGAAAATTATCGGGAATTGCAGTATATAGACATAAATGACGAAAAATAAGACATGATACGAACAAAATAATAGACATATTAGACAAAGCTATCATTTTAATTTTCAGATTATTTGAAAGAAAACGTATATTTTGAACGGTTTTTCTGCAAATAAAGCCAAGTTTAATTTTTGTCGGAAAAGCTGGTATGGATCTTGCAATATAAAGACCGTGAGAGCCAAAGGGACTCTTGCCAGAATAAGAGAGAAAACTGTGAGGGGGTATTTTAATGAAAGAAGCAGTTATTGTGAGTGCTGTACGTACGGCTGTTGGCAGTTTTAATGGTTCATTGGCGTCACTGTCGGCGGTAGAATTAGGGGAAATCGTAATTCGTGAAGCCTTGTGCCGAGCAAAAGTGAATCCAGAGCTTGTTGATGAAGTGATTATGGGCAATGTATTGCAGGCTGGTCTTGGCCAGAATCCGGCAAGGCAGGCTGCTGTTAAGGCGGGGATTCCGAAAGAAGTTCCGGCATTTACTGTAAATAAAGTTTGCGGCAGTGGTTTGAAGACGGTGAATCTAGCGGCACAGGCTATTATTGCGGGCGATGCTGATATTATTGTAGCAGGCGGCATGGAAAGCATGTCGAATGCACCCTATCTGTTAGGCAATCAGGCGCGGTGGGGCTATCGTATGGGCCATAGTAAAGTAATTGACAGTATGATCCATGATGGTCTATGGTGCGCGTTTGAAGATTATCATATGGGTATTACCGCCGAAAATGTGGCGGAGAAGTTTGGTATTACCCGCGAAATGCAAGATGAGCTCGCAGCATTATCACAGCAACGAGCGATTGCTGCCATTGAAGCGGGGGCTTTTAAAGAAGAAATTGTACCAGTTACCTTGAAAACTCGTCGTGGCGAGACTGTTTTTGCTGTGGATGAATATCCGAAAGCGGGTACGACTAAAGAAACGGTAGGCAAACTAAAGGCCGCTTTTCGCAAAGATGGTTCAGTGACAGCTGCTAATGCGTCGGGAATTAATGACGGTGCTGCGGCTCTTGTCATTATGAGCGCTGAAAAATGCGCCGAATTAAAGCTTACGCCGTTAGCGAAGATTCGTTCCTATGGTGCAGCTGGCGTGGATCCGTCCATTATGGGCATCGGTCCGATTCCTGCTACACGGAAAGCTTTGCAGAAAGCGGGTCTTTCTGTGGAAGATCTTGACTTGATTGAAGCAAATGAAGCTTTCGCGGCGCAATTCTTGGCTGTTGGTAAAGAATTAGGCTTCGATCAAGAAAAAGTGAATGTCAATGGCGGCGCAATTGCGATTGGTCATCCGATTGGGGCCAGCGGGGCGCGGATTCTTGTTACATTGCTTCATGCTTTAAAACAGCGCGATCAAAAGATCGGCTTAGCTACGCTTTGCATTGGCGGCGGCCAGGGGATTGCGACAATTGTGGAAAGAATATAAGGAGGAGATAATATGGCTATAGAAAAAGTGTTAGTAATTGGCGCCGGACAAATGGGCAGCGGCATTGCTCAAGTTATGGCGCAAAGCGGTTTAGCCGTAGTTTTGCGTGATATCAAAGAAGAATTTGTTCAAAAGGGGTTTCAGGGAATTCAAAAGAATCTGGCGAAGCAAGTTGAAAAAGGAAAAATATCAGAAGCTGAAGCGGCGGCCATTTTAGAACGGATTTGTCCAGTTACCGAAATGGATGCAGCTGCCTGCAAAGTGGATCTTGTGATTGAAGCTGCTATTGAAAATATGGCCATTAAAGCGGACATTTTTGGTCAGCTCGACGCTTTATGTCCTGATCATACCATTTTTGCCACAAATACTTCATCGTTGCCGATTACCGCTGTAGCAGCTAAGACGAAACGACCAGACCGCTTTATTGGAATGCATTTCTTCAATCCAGCGCCAGTTATGAAGCTTGTGGAAGTGATTCGCGGTTTGGCTACGAGTGAAGAAACGTATCAAGCTGTCTATAATTTAGCAGTTCAGACAGGTAAGTCGCCAGTGACAATTCATGATGCGCCTGGTTTTGCTGGCAATCGTATTATGATTCCCATGATTAATGAGGCCATTTTTACGTATGCCGAGGGTGTTGCTTCCGTAGAAGATATTGATGCTGTGGCGAAGCTGGGTTTTAATCACCCCATGGGACCGCTAGCTTTATCAGACTTGATTGGCAATGACACGGTACTTGCGATAATGGAAGTTCTCTATGAAGGTTATGGTGATCCTAAATATCGGCCTTGTCCGCTGCTCAAGAAGATGGTCCAGGCTGGGTATTTAGGGAGAAAGACAGGCAAAGGCTTCTACGATTATAAGAGCTAAGCTGTAAAGTTCGCCAGGAAGAACATCTTCCTGGCCTTTTTTTGACAAAAAAATAATAAAAGTACTAAAAATCAAATATTCAAAAATATTTATAATGCTTTATTTATCTTTAAAAATCGTTATAAATCATCATTTTTGAAAAATAAACCACTCATAATTCCATAATTGACGATTTACTTACATTATGATATCTTTATTGTGAATTATATTAAAGGAGGTATGGAATGAGTCACGGAAATGAGCAAAAAATGCAAATTGTTGTCGCAGACCCTTCCGCATTAGGTCTTTTTGGGTTAGCAATGGTTACTTTGGTGGCGGCATCGCAAAAATTAGCCTGGACTACAGGTGTATCTTTCGTGATTCCCTGGGCGATTTTCTTGGGTTCTATTGCCCAGATGATGGCTTGCGTTTATGATTTCAAGCATAATAATCTGTTTGGCGCTACTGTTTTTGGCGCTTATGGTCTGTTCTGGATTAGTGTAGCTATGGCTTGGATGATTAAAGCCGGGGTGTTTGGCGCTACTTTAGCGAATACAGCCGATCTGAAACAGCTTGGTTTTGCCTTTATTGGTTATCTTATTTTTTCGCTGTTTGGGACAGTAGCGGCAGCAGAGACGAATAAGATTATTTTTTCGATTATGGTCTTAATTGATGTATTATTTATTACGTTGGCGCTCGATAGCTTCGGAGTTCACTGGGCTCATTCGATTGCTGCTTGGACAGAATTGACGATCTCGATGCTAGGTTTTTACGGTTCAGGTGCGACGTTTCTTAATAAGTGGTTTAACAAGCCTTTTCTGCCATTAGGGAAACCCTTTGGCGTCTTTAAATAAAACTCTTTTTAAATAAGAAGAAGCCCTCTTACCAGCATCGCTTAACAGCAAGCTAGTACAGAGGGCTTCTTCTTTATGTTGTTACTCTACCAGGCAGAAGCCGCCTTGACAGAGCGCCATTTCAATGTCGGGGTCGTATTCCTGAGGCAGATTTACACGAGTTGTTGCTGTATGGTGATCTTGGACATAGCGAATTTCATGAATACCAAGACGATAGTACACAAGTTTCGGGTCATCCGGTCCAGTAAAGTATTTTTGTAAGGCCGGAACTTCTCTAAAAATAATTTCTTTTTGCACGGCTAATTCTTTTTGGATACCTAGTTGCGCATGGAGACGACCATAGATATTGACAAGTTCGCCATTTTTGCCATAGACGCAAAGTTCAACGCGGGGATTTTTTTCAATTTCGCTGAATTGTCTTGTTTCACAGCTATTGAAAAGCCAGATATGGCCATCCTTATCAATATAAGGATACATGGGGCGTACATGAGGGCGATTGTCCTCTACTGTGCCGACAAAAGCGATTTCGCTTTTGACAAGATCAATGACTTGTTGTTCGTACATTTCAGAGACCTCCTCTTGTTTGTAACGTTAAATTCCTATTTCGTCAAAGAAAAAAGGATTCCTGCTGGATAATTATTTTTTCGTTCTTTTTACACAGAAAAATCATCTTTTTTTGGTGGCTTGTTACATAGACGGCGCTTCTTTTTTCTTGTTATTATAATAAAGTAACTATTTGGATTTTAAGGAGCGTGTTACGATGAAACTGAATTTTTATATGCCTACCAAGGTATTCTTTGGGGAAAACTGTTTGGCTGAGCAAGCGGCGCAGTTCAAGCAGCTTGGCACAAAAGCCTTTATTGCTACAGGCAAAAGCTCGGCGCAGAATGGATCGCTGGCGGCGGTTATAGCGGCCTTAACAGCAAGCAATATTGATTATACGCTGTTTGATCGTATTTCCAGTAATCCTTCAGTTACTTTAGTCCGCGAAGCGGCACAGTTGGCCAGGGAGGCAAAAGCTGATTTTATTATTGGAATTGGCGGCGGCTCGCCCATGGATGCGGCAAAAGCAATCGCTGTATTAACTTATAATGAAGTTGATGATATTCGCCTGTTTAGCGGTCCCTATGATCAGCCAGTGCTGCCTGTTGTTGCTGTGCCTACTACAGCTGGTACCGGCAGTGAAGTGACGCAGTATTCTATTTTGACCAATGAGAAAGAAGAAACTAAGACAAGTATTGCTAATGAAGTGATTTTTCCGAAACTGGCCTTCTTAGATCCTGAATTTATGGCCGATCTGCCGCAGCGAGTAACGATTCATACGGCGGTTGACGCCTTATCTCATGCGGTGGAAGGCTATCTTTCTACCAAGGCAACGACTATAAGCAGTTTGGTTGCAACTGAGAGTATGACGCTGCTCGGCGAATGTTTAAAGCAGCTTACTGAACCGATTGATCAGTCTGTGCGGGCCAAGCTTTTATATGCATCCATGCTCGGGGGGATGGTCATTGCGCATACGGGGACAACGGCAGTTCATGCCATGGGCTATTCGCTCACGTACTTTAAAGGTATTGATCATGGGCGGGCTAACGGTCTGTTGCTTGGCGAATATTTGGCAGTTTTAGCGCCAAGCCATCCGGAAAAAGTACAAGAGGTTCTTCGCTGTCTTGGCTTTTCGCAAGTTGAGGAGTTTAAGAACGTTTTAGATAGTCTCTTAGGTGAAAAGGAAAGCGTAACAACAGAAGAATTAGAGCGTTTTAGCGCCAAGGCCGCTCAGGCTAAAAACCTAGCTAATACGTTAGTTGCTTTGAATCAAGCAGATTTGGCTGGTATCATTAAGCGAAGTCTTGCTTAATGAAACAGACTGTTTCACCCTAGAGCTGCAGTAGCTTTTGGTGAAACAGTCTGTTTTTATTTGCTTTATAAAATCTGACTGATATGCATGACTTTAAATTTGCCACCGCTCTTTTGGGCGGCTTTATTCATTTGCACGAGACAGGTAGGGCACTCTGTTACAACGATTTGTGCGGCGCTGTCTTCAATGTTTTGCCGCTTCTTATCAAGCAAGGAATCAGAAATGTCGGGATAGTCCATATGGAAGGTGCCAGCGCCGCCGCAGCAGCTGTCAGAACCTTTCATTTCGACGTAATCAGCCGCCGCTTGTAACAGGGCGCGCGGCTCAGTCCGCAGTTTCTGACCTCGCACTAGGTGACAAGGCTCATGAAAGGTTACTTTTGCTGTTGTTGTCTGCCGCGGTTGATAGCCTGCTTTAACAAGGTATTCGGTAAGATCCATGATCTTTTCACTGAAGGCCTGGGCCTTGGCCTGCCAGAGAGGATCATTCGTAAAATGAGCGGCAACCTGTTTTAAGGTGCTACTACAACTGGCGCAGTCGCTTACGACGATATCAGCGTCTTCATAGAGACTAATATTCTTTTTAGCCAGATTCAAAAAGTCTTCTCTGAGTCCGTGCGCTAAATGAGGAATGCCGCAGCAGACATTGTCGACAAATTGCGGCTTGGTTAAGCTTTGCAGCAAGGTCTTAGTTTCTTTGACAGCCTCAGGAAACATCATTTTCATGCCGCAACCAAGAAAATAGGCTACTTTGGCGTTTTTAGTGATGATCGGTTTCTTTTGAATCGGTGTCTTTTTGAGGACAGCCGGTCCGGCGAAAGCAGCCATATATTTTTCGCGGGAAAATTCCTTTGGCGCCATGCCGAAAGGGACTAAAGCCTGGAGATTGGTTTTACGCAGGACCGTAAGTGCTGTAGCTGACAGCTTCACAAGCGAGCGGTTTTTCATCATTTGACCGATTGCTTTATATTTTACGGCAGCACCGCCAGAGCGATCAGCTAAATATTGCCGGACAAACATCATGGCTTCGTCAGTTTGAACTTTGTTGGGGCAGCTGTCAACGCAAGTGCGGCATAACAGGCAGAAGTTAACTGACTTTTCCAGTTCGTCTGAGGGCTGTAAGAGACCTTGATAGAGTGCTCTAGTCAGGTTATTCTTACCGCGGGCGGCCGAGGCTTCGATGTTTTTGGCCCCGAAGAGTGGACAGACTGTGAGGCAGGTGCCGCAGCGATCACATTGGCTGACAATTTCGTTAGCCTGCACCAATAAGTTTGGTTCTTGACTCATTTGTGGGCAGCCTCCTTATCGTCTGGCAGCCAGATCTTGGCGGGATTTAAAATACCTTTCGGGTCAAGGGCTTGTTTCACGTTCTTTAAGACAGCTAGTCCAGCCTGACCGAGAGCGTTTTCGATATAAGGGCGTTTGGTGAGGCCAATACCGTGTTCCCCTGACAGGGTTCCGCCTAGTGCTAAGGCTTCGGCAAAAATTTCATCAATTGCTTCATGGGCTCGCTGGGCTTCGTCTTCTTTGGCAATGTCGCATAAGACAGAGGGATGGACATTGCCATCGCCAGCATGACCGTATACGGCAATCGTTAAATCATACTTTTTCGCGATTTTGCCAATGCGGCGAATGGCTTCCGGAAAAGCATCGCGGGGAACGGAAATGTCTTCGCCAAAGCGATTGGGCGCCATAGCGCCGATGGCAGAACTTAAACCACGGCGAATCGACCAGATGCTATCGGCTTCTTCCGGCGTTTTGGCGACACGGACTTCACGAACGTTAAATTCTTTAGCAATTTTTTGGATCTGTCCCGCTTGTTTCATTAGATCTTCTGTGGTTTCACCGTCAATTTCTAATATGACGCAAGCTTCAATTGCTTGGTTGATATCAAGGTGACGATGGCGGGCAACGGCTTGAATGCTTGTTTTATCCATTAGCTCAGCCGCGGCGGGCACGACGCCGGACTGGAGCATTTTGTGAATCGTATCGCAGGCTCCGTTTAAAGAGGGAAACATGAGCTGCAATGTATTGCGTTGTTTCGGCATGGGGATTAGACGCAAAATGATTTTGGTTACAATCCCCAGCGTTCCCTCTGAGCCTGTGAACAGAGCTGTTAGATTATAGCCTGTTACATTTTTAATGGCTTTACCGCCTGTGTTGATAATGGTGCCATCGGCGAGGACGACTTCAAGGCCCATAACATAATTATTGGTCACGCCGTATTTTACAGCGCGCATGCCTCCGGCGTTTTCTGCAATGTTTCCGCCCAGGGTAGAATATTTCCAACTAGCCGGATCAGGCGGATAAAAGAGACCTTTCGTAGCGCAAAAATTATAGAGTTCCATAGTGCGGACGCCTGGTTCTACCGTAACCATCATGTTTTTTTCGTCAAGCTCCAAGATGGTATTCATTCGGTCTAGGGCTAGTGAAATGCCGCCACATACGGGAATACTACCGCCAGTTCGGCCGCTGGCAGTGCCGCGCGCTGTAACGGGAATTTCTTCGGCGTGGGCAAGCGTCATAATAGCCGACACTTCTTGCGTTGTCCGAGGACGTACGACAATATGAGGCGTATTTTCCAACGAAAAGGGAATAAAAGAGGAGTCGTAAGAATAGCCGAAACGGTCAATTTCTGAGGTGAGAACCTGGTCTGAGCCGACAATATTTTGTAACTTTTCGATAAGTGCAGTTGATACCATAGCAATCCTCCAGCAAACTTTATATTATCTTAATTATCTGATTGTAAATGATAACATAAAAGAAAACTGAAATATAATATGAGATTCACATGGAATCATACCTTTTTGGTATAATTGGCATAGGATGCGCCTTATGAATGTAAGCAGATGCTAGTGAAGCTGATTTTGCTGAAAAGGAGGATTTCGGCAGCTTAATACAGAAAAAGAATATATTTTGCAGATGAGGTGAGGATCGATGCATGATGAAGCGACACCTGCTCGTAAAATTGTCGAGCAGCAGATTGACTTTCTTGTACCAGGAATGGAAGTAGCGCGTGATGTTACATCAATTGATGGTGTCGTTTTAGTTACAGCTGGAACGGTATTGCAAAAAAGTCATATTACGACAATGCAGAATTGGAATATAGCCAAAATATTTATTTTTGCAGAAATTTTTATGAATCCTATTACCGATCCCAAAGTACAACAGTTTATTAATAGTTATAATCAGTCTGTGACAATTGTTCAAAAAACGTTTGATACGATTCGCGAAACCCAGGAAGTGCCGCTAGAAACTTTCACTCAGACCGCAGATACGATTGCCGAGCAAGTTGTGACGATTGAAAATATGGTAGATCAGCTTTATAACTTGCCTGATTGCGATGATTATACGTTTCGGCATAGTGTAAATGTAAGCGCCGTATCAGCGCTGATCGCTACTTGGTTAAAATATCCTGCTGACAGCGTGAGCGCCGTCGCATTAGCCGGATTGCTTCATGATGTTGGCAAATCTCAGCTACCGCCGGAAATTTTAAATCGGGTAAATCGATTGACGCCTGAGCAATATGAATTGTATAAATCCCATACAACGATTGGCTATGATCTAGCGAAAAAAGCTAAAGGGATCGCTGAAAGCGTTCTTGCGGGAATTGTGGAGCATCATGAGCGAGTAGATGGCTCTGGTTATCCTAATCGTTTGAGTGGCGATGAAATTCATCCCTATGCCCGCATTGTAGCGATTGCTGATCTGTTTGACGAAGCGCTTACAATCGCTGCGGAGAAGCCGGGAGCTCTTAGTCCCTATACAAGCTTAGATAAACTAAGAGAGCAGATTTATTCTATCGATGCCAAAACTTGTATGATTTTCCGTAATAATATGCTTAATTTTCTCTCAGGAAACAGTGTTATCTTGACAAATGGCCAAGAAGCTCGTGTTGTTTGCATCAATAAGGAGCAGGCGGCAAAATCAATTGTGCAGCTTGATAATGGCAAGGTGCTTGACTTAGCAGCAGAAAAAGATCTGTTTATTCACCACGTTATTAAATAAGGGGGGCTTTTTTTGGTACAAGCAGGAAAGAAATTGTTAATAGCTCTGGCTTTTTCGCTGATTTGTTTGTCAAACTACGGAACGGCTGGGGCCAGCGGCGCCTATGATATGAGTGGCGATTTTATCAAACAGTTTAATCAAAATGCTTTAGACCGCGACTATCAGCTTGAATTCAAGCAAGCGAAGACAACCCTTGATTATGTTCAATTAGAATCAAAATATATAAAACTTTGGGAACAAGAACTTGATAATACATATCAGAATTTGTGGCTGCAGTTAGGCGATAAAGACAGGGCGCTGCTCGCTGATACGGAAGAGAATTGGCTGCGTTGGCACAATAAAGAAGCCGAATTTGCCAATACCTTTTTATCGCGTCAAGGTGGATCGATATGGCCTGTTGTTACGGCGAGAACTTATAAGGAAAGACTGCGGGAACGTACCATGGAGCTTATGGAATATCGATATTTGATCCGTCATGAAGTTGGTTTTTTGTATAATGGAATAAGCGATTCGGCCACTCTTCATTAAATAAAAACAGCAGTGAATCCAGCCTAATAAGGCAAGCTGGAATTCACTGCTGTTTTATTGTTAGTTTGTTATGCGGCAGAGGCTTTGCGTTTTGCTTCTAATTCTTTCGCGCCGCGATGCGTTAGAAAACAGAAAAAGATACAGCAGATAACGCCGCCGAGCAGAGTATAGAAGCCGCCATTCCAACCAACACGGTCAACCATAATCCCAAAGAGGCTTGTTCCCATAGAGGCTCCTAAAATATAGCTCATGAAGCCGCGTAAGCCCACAGCGGAGCCGACAGCAAAGGGCGGCACTACTTCCATGGTTTGAACGGAAGCGAGAAATTGGGGAATGTAGATCAGGCAGCCCACGATAGCAGCGAAAATAGTTGTTGATAATAAGGTTGTGCTTTGCCAATAGCCGATGAGGCAGAAAAAGATCAAAACCATGCTAATAATGGCTGGTGGCATGCGATAGCCTTTAAAGAATTTATCAGATAAATAACCAGCAAAGAGAGTAGACGGAATAGCCGCCCATTCAAAGATGAGGAAAGCAATGCTCATTTCTGCTTTGCTGAAGTGTTTTACTTCCAGTAGATAGATGGGCAGCCAACTAATCATACCGAAGCGGATCATATAGACAAAGGTATCGACAAGGGATACAAACCAAGCGTTCTTGTTAGGAAGAACGTAGGTTTTAAAAATTTGCCAAGCTGACATATTCTCTGGTACGGCGCTGCTTTTAGTTGCAGAAGTGGTCCCGGTATCTTCTTGGACGATTTGTGATAACGGCGGCAGGCCTTCACTGACTGGCGAGCCTTTTAATAGCAGAAGTACAAGTAAGGAGAAGCCTACAGCTACAAGGGCTGGTACTTGATAACTGGCAATTTGCCAGTGTTCTGTGCCGACAAGGTAAAAACCAATGCCCACAATCGGGGCGACAATGCCACCGCCAACATTATGGGAAATGTTCCAGATGGCGCCGACAATGCCTCTTTCTTTACGGGGAAACCAGTTAGCGATGGTAATGAAGCAGGGACCTACGCCCATCCCTTGAAAGAAGCCATTTAGGATGACTAAGAGAGCGAACATCCATACTGCAGAGCTGAAGCCCATGAACATGTTGACGATAGCGCAAAGGATAAGGCCAAGGGCCATATATCTTTTGGGGTTTGCTTTGTCTGATAGACTGCTCATAAGGCCTTTACTGATGCCGTAGGCAATCAGCATATAGCTGCTTAATAGGCCTACATCCGTAGCGCTAAGGTGTAGATTTTGTTTTAAATAAGGTGTTGATAAAGCAAAATTATTGCGGACAATGTAATAGGCGGCATAACCTAAGAAGGAACCAGCTAAAGCTTGCGTGCGTAGCTTTTTATAAACGGACTGGACCTGTTCTCGTGGAATGGGATTTTTAGCCGCTTGGGGCTTTAGAAAAGAAAGCATAGAATCACCTCGTAAAATTTCTTATAATATCATTATGATTTAATAACATTTTTTTCACTAGCGGGACATTTCTGATTTGTTTGTCAGGGGGAACTTGGTGATCTGTCCGGAATTTTCTTACTTTATATTGCGGGATTGAGGAGTCAGTTTATTATGAGGAAAAAACAGTGGCGTTTGGCAGGATTGTTGGGATGTATGGGAGTGTTGCTAGGTGTAATTTTTGCTGCTTGGCCGCATTACGCGGCGCAGCAGCAAGTTGATATTCTATTTCACCAGCGTCTTGATGTGCCCACCGTATCTGCTAAAACACCGAATGCCCAAGCGCTTCGTGTCGCTGTTTCATCGGTGTTGTCACCGAAACAGACGATCGGCTATTATCGGGCGATTGCTGATTATTTAGGAGAAGCTTTAGGACGTCCAGTCATTTTAATTCAGCGGCAAAACTATGGTGAAATTGGTATGCTGCTCTTAAATGGCGGCGCCGATATTGCCTTTTTTTCCGGGGGCGAGTACGCCGCTTACAGTAATTTTACGGATATCGAGCTTTTAGTTAGTCAGGTACGACAGGGAGCGCCTTATTATGAAGGCTATCTTTTGGTCCCTAAAGATAGTACTAGCCAGAGTCTCGCTGACCTACGGGGAAAATCAGTGGCTTTTACTGATCCATTAAGCTATTCCGGCTATAGTTTTATTGCCTATCAACTACGGCAGAATGGCGAGACGCCTGAACGATTTTTTAGTCATTATCTTTACACGTATAGTCATGATAAATCACTGCGGGCTGTAGCGAGTAAAGTCGTCGATGCTGCACCTGTGACGAGTTTGGCTTATAACAAGGCCAAATTAACCGCTCCGGATCTTGCGGCAGCTGTCAGAATTATTGCTGTATCGCCACCAGCGGGGATTGGTCCTGTTGTGGCTGGTAAAACACTTACCGTTGAAGAACGAGAGAAACTGCGCAGTTTGTTTTTAACGATGCATACCGAACCCCGTTTGGCAGCGGCATTACAGGGGTTATTGATTGACCGCTTTATTATGCCTCAGCCAGAGTTGTATATAATCAATCGGAAAATGATGGGATCGAATCAGGAAAGGTAATGAGAGGATGCTAGCCAAATCTTTATCGATATATCAAAAAATATTGCTGCTTGTTTTAGCGATCATTTCATTTCTTGGTTGTGTCGTGAGTCTGCTTGTGTGGAATTTTATGGATGATCTTGTATCACAGCAATTGAGAAAGCGTGCTAGTGAAATTGCCGTCCACGTGGCGCAGCGCAGCGCGAACTTGATTCTGGTGGAGGATTATTACAGCCTTTACGAACTAATTAATCAAACGAAACGAGAAAGTAATGATGTACGTTATATTTTGCTGATTGATTATGATGGCAGGTTACTTGCACACACTTTTGCCGAGGGGATTCCTGAGGGTCTTTGGCCCGTTAAGGATCTGTCACTTCGCGGTGTGCAGAAGTTAACTTCTGATGAAGGAGTAATTTATGATACAGTTGTACCAATTGAAAAAGGGGAAGTCGGCTTTGTCCGTGTTGGCATGACTGAGGAATATAGTCGAAACAGTATGACGAAAAAAATTCATAAACTTCTTATTGTCACTATGATGGTATGCTGTTTAGCCGCTTTGTTTTGTTGGAAAATGACCTTTTTTATTGCACGGCCGTTACGTGATTTAGCGCAAGTCGCTAAACGGATTCGCGCTGGCGATTTTACAAGTCGTGCTAAAATAGAAGATAGCAGTGATTTAGGCAATTTAGCCTTTGCTTTTAATGAAATGACAGCAGAGTTAATTGCGGCAAACCAGGAGAAAACGAGCTTGCTTGGTGAGTTGGAAGCGAAAGAAGCCTTGCGAAATCGTTTGATTCAAAAACTTTTGAGTGCTCAAGAAGATGAACGAAAGCGCATTTCTCGCGAGCTTCATGATGAAACCAGCCAGGCTTTAACATCATTAATGGTAAGTATGAGAGTGTTAGCAGAGGAAGCGGAAGATGATTCACAGCGTCGGGCGCTACTCGTCAGTCGTGATATTACTGCTGGCATTCTGCAGAATTTGCGTAATTTAGCGGTAGAGCTTAGACCGCCAGCTCTGGATGAATTAGGTCTTAGCCCTGCCATGGAAAAGTACGCCTTGCAATTTGGCGAACATTATAAATTAGCGGTTTCTTTCACTGTGAAGGGCCTTGACGGACATGTAACAGGTCAGATTGCTTTGGCTTTATATCGGATTTTGCAGGAAGGACTTACGAATGCAGCCAAGCATTCCGCCGCTACTAAAATCAGGATTTTCGTGGAAGAGCAAGCGTCTGCTTTTTATCTTTGTCTTGAAGATGACGGACGAGGGATTTCTGAACAGGATTTAGCGAAAGCGAAAGCCGAAAATCGTTTAGGGCTTTATGGGATGCAAGAGCGGGCTGAAATTCTTGGTGGATCATTTTCAATTGAAACTGCTACTGGCGGTGGTACCCGTCTTGTGGTGACAATTCCAAAAGAAATACATAGGGGAGAGGGCTGACATAATGAAAGAATCGATTCGCATTTTACTTGCTGATGACCATGCTCTACTGCGCTCCGGCCTAAAACTTCTCTTAGAACGACAGGGCCGTTGTCAGGTGGTCGGCGAAGCGGCTGATGGTGAAAGAGCTGTTCAGCTATTTTTTGATTTGCAGCCGGATCTTTTGCTGCTGGATTTGTCAATGCCCAAAAGCAATGGGATTGAATCTCTGCAACAAATTAAACAACGTTGTCCTGAAGCGAAAATTCTTGTGCTGACCATGCACGATGATAAGGAATATATTAAGCGGGCTATGGAGGCCGGAGCTTGCGGCTATGTCAAAAAAGCGGCTGTTGATGTAGAACTGTTTTCAGCAATCGAGTCGGTTATGGCTGGAAATCTCTACTTAAGCCCAAATGATTCGCAAGCGCTTATTCAGTTGCTCCTAAAAGAACAGGAAGAGCCAGACGAACGAGATCCTTATATTTTGTTGAGCCAGCGGGAGCGCCAGGTCTTACGACAGATTGTATATGGTTATTCTTTAAGTGAAATTGCACAAACCTTAGCGATTAGCGTAAAAACGGTAGAGACCTATAAGACGCGACTGATGGAAAAGCTCGCTGTTACTAAAAAAAGCGGTCTAGTTGAATATGCGTTGCGCTATGGCTTACTTGCTGCTAAAGACAATGAGCTTTAGCAACGGTTTTTCTGACAAGGTCTTACTGCTTTTCCTGACGGGATCATCAGATTACTTCTGCTAGAGCGTCGGACCTTTTTGTGTCATGCTAAAAGGGATTCTTATTTATAGGAGGTTTTTATGAAAGTTGATGTAGCATTTTTACCAAGCGAGCTACAAGGCCGAGATTTGTCCGACACAGTATGTATTGTTCTCGATGTCTTTCGGGCGACTAGCTCTATTGTCACGGCTTTTGAACAGGGTTGTCAGCGTATTATTCCGGTAGCTCTGCTGGAAGAGGCTTACGAAACAGCCGCGGCAATTACGCCATCGCCACTCTTAGCTGGTGAGAGAAAATCCATTAAAATAGAAGGTTTCGATTTAGGGAATTCTCCCTTTGAGTTTTCAGCTGATAAAGTAGCAGGAAAAACCATTGTTATGACTACAACGAATGGTACGGTTGCCATCAAAGCGGCTGAGCGGGCGTACGAGATTTTAATTGGTTCTTTTCTTAACGGGCAGGCCTTGTGTGAAGAAGCTCAAAGTTATGGGAAATCGATTGTCATTCTCTGTGCTGGTACGGACCGCGCGTTTTCACTAGAAGATAGTTTATGTGCTGGCTTTTTGGCTCAGTACTTGGAGCAGCAGTATCAGGCCGTTTTAAGTGATACGGCTTTGGCGGCGGTGCTCATGTATCAGGGAGCGGCAAATTTGCTGGCCATGGCAGCAAAGCGCAGTGAAAATGGGCGACGTCTTATGGAACTCGGGAAGGAAAATGAAATTTTATACTGTCTTACACCGAATCGCGTGAATGTTGTGCCTGTTTACAAACAAGGTGAAATTATCGTTCACCCTAGAAATACATTCGCAGAATGAGAGTTGCGTTATTGGTGTTACAATGCTATAATAGCAATTGTTACAGTTCTTTGATATCAAAATGATAAAGCTGTAATGTTTTTGCATAAATAACCATCAATGGTGATGGATAGTCTGCGGAATCAGACTATCCATTTTGTGTATCTATTTTGCTTTATCGCAAGTTTCTAACAGAACTTTTATTACTTATTTTTGTATTTTTTTTCATGGCTAATTATCACCAATTCTTAAGGCAGCAGGCGGCGTTTATACCGCTTAAACAACATCAGCGTGCTAGCATGTGAGATGATAAGGAGAGGAATAGGAATGAAAGAATTAGGATTTTATGATGGCAAGATTATTGAAAAAAATGAGCCCGTGATTTGTATTGAAGATCGTGCATATCAATTCGGCGATGGCGTATATGACGCTTGGATGGTACTAAACGGGAAACATTTTTTACGCAAAGAGCATTTAGACCGTTTTGAACGAAGCTGCAAAATGCTTGATATCACGCCTAGCTTTACTCGTGAAGAAATTGAAAAATTCAGTGATGAAATGCTTGAAAAGTCGGGTATTGAAAGAGGCATGTTTTATTTCCAATGGTCTCGCGGTTTGCAGATTCCTCGGAACCATGTATATGTGAATAAGCCAAGCCGGGCAATTTTGACGGGATCTATTATGCCGGTTGGACCAAAACCAGAAGAATACTTCACAGAAGGCGCGAAAGCGATTTTCTATCCTGATCAAAGACAACATTTCTGCAATATTAAAACCTTGAATCTCCTAGGTAGTGTTATGGCTAGCAACGCAGCGGCAAAAGCTGGTTGCTATGAAGTTATTTTTGTCCGTGAAGACGGCGGCAAAAAGTTCGTTACGGAAAGTGCTCACAGCAACTGCTATGCTGTAAAAGACGGCGTGATTTACACAGCTCCTTTGGGCAATCTGATTCTGCCTGGCATTACACGAGCTACTGTGCTTGATATCGCTAAAAAGCTCGGCATAAAAATCGTAGAAGAATTCTGCACACCAGAATTTTTTGCTGAAGCAGACGAAATTTTTGTATCTGCTGCCAGCGGCGTAGTACCGATCGGTACACTTGATAATAAACCTGTTGGTAAAGGTGTTGGCCCTGTATTTAAACAATTAGCTGATGAATATCAGAAACTGATTGACGCTCTATAAGCTTTAGCTAGATTTCTTGTGACCATCAAGATAACAGATGGACTAGGGGTTGCCCTATTAAGAGGAGTTTTCTTAATAGGGCAACCTTTTTTTGTGTAAAGTTAGGATAGAAAAAACTCTATTCACGGTGAAAAGTAGGAGTAAAGCCCTGATAAATTTTTTCAGTAGGAGTTTTTTTATAGAGCAGCGAATCAAAAGACAAGAGAGTTTATCGGTAGGAGGGGTACGATGCGGCGTATAGCCATTGAAGATATCGAACCAGGCATGTATTTAGCCAGACCGCTTATAGCCTCGGATGGAACTGTTTTACTCCATGAAGGCATTGAAATGAAAGAACGTTATATTCGTTTTTTGCAAGAACAGGGAATTTCTGAATTATATATGGAAGATGGGGCCACAAAAGATATCATTGTGGAAGATGTCATTGACCCGATGTTGCGGCAGAAGGCTATGCAGGCAGCTTCGGAGATTGTTGACCATTTTCAGGTTGGGAAAGGCGTTTCCTTAGATAAGGTCAAGATGATTGTTGAGACGATGATTGATCAACTTGGTCAAAATCCAGCCAATATGATTCACTTTATCGACTTACGGCGTAAGCAAGACTATCTCTTTTCTCATGCCGTAAATACTTGTATTTTATCAGTTATGACAGGAATTTCATTAGGCTATGAACCGAAGCAACTCGAAGAGCTTGGTTTAGCGGCCATGCTTCATGATATTGGTAAGTTACGGTTTCCCTACCGATTAGCATTGCAATATCCGGGCTCGCTGTCGGAAGAAGAAAAAGAAGAATATCGTCAGCATCCCTTTTACGCTTTGGAAATTTTGCGAGAAAATACCGCTTTGCCAATGGAGGTTGCAAATGCCTGTTTTCAGCATCATGAACGTTGGGATGGCAGCGGCTATCCTATGGGATTAATCGGAGAAGCTATTTCAGAGTACGCTCAGATTATCAGTATTGCCGATGTTTATGATCGACTAGTTTCTGGCACGCCGAACCGGCGTCCTATGCCAGTTTATTATGCCGTAGCAATATTGAATAAAGCAGCTGGGACATATTTTAATCCGATGTTAATCGACAGTTTTACCGAAAATATTGCCGTGTATCCCATTGGAACAACAGTCCGTCTCAGTAATAATCAGGTTGGCGTCATTCTCAATGTTGATAAAACGAGTAAGACAACGCCGATTGTGCGGATTATGTCTGGCGAAGATAGTACAAAAGTCAATCAATTGCTTGAACTGGATCTTAAAAAACATCCGGAACTATTTATCCTTGATTTTTTATAACACCCTTTTTCTTTTACAAGAGCCTGTCGAAAGATGGCTCTTTTTTATTTTGCTTCCCTATTGCTTTCTGGTTCTATTCGTTGTAGACTCTACAAAAGACAGGCAAAAAATATGTTCAATTTTTGTATTTTTCGATTAAATGTGGGGGCAGAAAAGGTATGAAAGAAAAAGGAATTTTTACTATGCAGACTGGCGGTCAATGGAGCAATCGCCTGCAAACAAGACTTCTTATTTTATTAGTTGTTTTTTCCCTGATATCAGCCGTTGTTGTTGGTGGTATTAATCTTTATTTGAGTGTTACGACGGCAAAAACTAGAATTTATGAAAATGACGCCATGTTGGCTAAACAGATTGCCAGTGAAATGAACCGCTTTCTAAATGATGCCAAAGGTTTGACAGAAACTTTAGCAGCTTCGCCGACAGCGGCTTCGCTTGATGCTGCTAAGATTCGTGAATTGATTTTGGCGGCCCAACAGAAAAACCCGCAATTCGAATTACTTTACGTGATGGATAAGTCCGGTATGCAAATTGCTCGGACATCCGGTACTTTGGCGAATCGGAGCGATCGTCCGTATTTTAAAGAAGCTATTTTGGGTAAAGTCTTTTTTACCGATACATATATTTCTTCGTTTACGAATGCACCGACCGTGACGATCTCTTGTCCCATTAAAGATAGCAGTGGCGCCAATGTCGGCGTACTAGCAGCCGATATTTCCTTAAAGGCGTTATGGGATATGGTAGAGAAAACAAATGTAGGAGTCTCTGGCTATGTAGATGTTGTCGATAATAAAGGGACCTTATTAGCCCATCCAGATAAAGAAAAGGTTATAAAAACAGAAAATGTTGCTGCTTTGCCTTATATTCAGACCGTTATTGCCGGACAAAGCGGTGTAAGTCAGGCGACAGCGACAACCGGGGTCGATTCTTATATCACTTTTGCCCCGATTGGTGAGTACAAATGGGGTGTTATAACCTACTTGCCAGCAGCGGAATTAAATCAGACTGTGTTAAAAGCGGTGCTGACAATGTTGTTATTACTAGTTCTGATTCTGTGTTTGGCTGTAGGCGGCGCTCTAGTTATGGCCAAGAGCTTAGCAAGGCCAATTCAAAATCTTGCAGCTAACGCTAGCGCTATGGCGGCAGGGGATTTAAGTCGAACCATTGCGGTTGAAGGTGTTGCTGAGGTAGTGTATTTAGGAGAGGCCTTGGAACAAATGCGTAAAAATCTCCAACAGATGATTCGGCAGATTATGCAGTCGGCTGAGCAGCTTGCCGCGTCAGCCGAAGAGATGAACGCTAGTTCTGATCAGTCCGCTCAGGCGGTAAATCAAGTGGCAATTTCTATTAGCGAGGTAGCCTCTGGAGCGGAGCAGCAACTCTGTGCTGTTGACGCAGCCACTCAGGTTGTTGCTGATATGTCTGGCAAAATTCAGCAGGTCGCCGCAGCTGCTGGTTCAGCAGCAGATCATTCGCTGCAAACAGCCGAAACAGCCCGTGAAGGGGAGACTTCTCTGCAGAATGCCGTCGGCCAAATGACCAAGATTACTGACGTAGTCAATCATTCAGCGCAGGTTGTTATGAATCTGGGGAATAAGTCAAAAGAAATCGGTCAAATTATTGATACCATTTCAGGTTTGGCGAGTCAGACTAATCTTTTAGCGCTGAATGCAGCGATTGAAGCAGCTCGTGCTGGGGAACAAGGCCGCGGTTTTGCTGTTGTTGCTAGTGAAGTAGGTAAGTTGGCGGAACAGTCGCAAGAAGCGGCGCAACAAATTGCCGCTTTAATCTATGAAGTGCAGGGCGAAACCAATAAAGCCGTTTTGGCGATGCAGACAGGCAATGAAGAAGTGAAAGCTGGCAGTGTCGTCGTAGATGCCGCAGGCAGCGCTTTTACCAAAATTACGGCGCTCGTAGATCAAGTTTCCGAGCAGATTCGTGATATTTCCAATGTAATTGCTCATATTGCCGCCGGCAGTGAAAAAATTGTTCTGTCAGTAAAAGCGATTGATGAACAGAGCCAAAAAGCTACAGAAAAGACGCAAACTGTTTCAGCCGCTACGGAAGAGCAGTCGGCTTCTATGGAGCAAATTGCTGCCGCAAGTCAAAGCTTAGCGCAGACAGCCCAGGATTTACAAAAGTCCGTCAGCCAATTTAAAATTTAGCTTCGCAATAAATCAAATAAACAATTTAGTAGGAAAATAAACTTCTTGGCGCGAAAATAAGCGATAGCCTGTTAGCGGGCTATCGCTTATTTTTTAAAACTTGAATTGACAGTAAATTTTGTTCTAGTAAGAGGAGTTGAAGGGGATTTTGACAATGAATATACTCTGCTTCTGGCGCAGCAAGCGAGCGATGAAGTTTGCCGGAGCTTTGCTAGCATTGCTACTACTGGTTGTTTTTTGCCTATCGGCTTATATCGGCTGGGCCTTGACTCATCCACATCGTAAGGCGTTGCGGGAGTTACCAAGTGAGGCTGGGCTGACTTATGAAAATATAAGCTTTTTTAGTCGTCAAGATTCTCTAAAAATGTCAGGTTGGTTGCTGCCAGCCAAAGAAAATAAAGGAACTATAATTTTTGCGCATGGTTATAGACAAAACCGCTTACAAGACGATGTGCCTGGTCTCTCTCTCGGGCAGGCGTTAGTGGCACAGGGCTATAATGTAGTGCTCTTTGATTTTCGCAATTCAGGGGAATCGGCAGGAAGCCTTACCTCTGTAGGGGAACTAGAAGTGCGTGATCTTTTAGGCGCTGTTGATTTTGTAAAATCGCGACAAGATCTGAATCAGTCGATTACTCTTTTCGGATTTTCCATGGGGGCGGCAACGGCTATTGTAGCTGGATCTGAGGAAAGCGCTGTTAAAGCAGTCATTGCGGATTCGCCTTTTGCGGACTTACGCTCTTATTTGGCCGACCACCTGACTGTTTGGACTCATTTACCATCATTTCCCTTTAATGAGACGGTTCTTACGATGATTCCGCTTATGACTGGTATTGACGCTCGCGGCATGAGTCCCCTAAAGGACGTAGCAAAGCTGGCTGGGCGGCCGTTGTTACTGCTTCACGGCAATAGTGATATAACCATACCCGTTACTGAAAGTCAAAAATTGCAACAGGCTTATCCGCAAGCTAAGCTTGTGATTATTCCTGGCGCCAAGCATGTGCAGGGATTTCATAAAGCGAAAGAACTTTATTTGGAGCAGGTTCTTGCTTTTTTGCAATAATTGACTTTTAATTTCAGCCAAGCTACTATAAAGACAAATCCAACTCTTTTATGAAGGTTTTTATTCTATGATGAAGGTGATAAAATGACAGATTTAGCAGCAAGAGCAAAAGAAGTATGGACCTATCTTCACTCTATACCGGAAATCGGTTTTGAAGAAGTAAAAACAGCAGCCTATTTAGGCGATGCCTTAGAAAAAGCTGGTTTTTCTGTGACGCGAGGGATTGGCGGAACCGGCGTTGTCGGTGTCTTAGATAGCGGTAATCCCGGGCCAACTTTAGGGCTCCGTGCTGATATGGATGCGCTGGCTCATATGATCGATGGTCAGGTTTGTGCGATTCACTCCTGCGGTCATGACGCGCATAGCACGATGGTATTAACTACAGCGGAAGCCGTGGCGGCCAAAGGATTGAAACAAGGCAAGCTGAAAATCATTTTTCAGCCAGCTGAAGAAAAACTTTTTGGCGCTTTAAAGACGATTGAAGATGGCGCCATTGATGATGTAGATATTTTGTTTGGTATTCATTTGCGTCATATTCAGGAAGCCAAGCTTGGCGAGGCAACTCCGGCGCTTTGCCATGGCGCCAGTTATATGATGACAGCAGAAATTACGGGAGAGGCAGCTCATGGCGCTAGACCCCACTTAGGCGTGAATGCCATTGAGGCAGCTGCCGCTATTGTTAGCGCCGTAAACGCAATTCACGTAAATCCTGTGATTCCGGCTACGGCTAAGGTGACGAAGCTGATGGCGGGCGGCGCTGCTTTAAACGCAATTCCTGATAAAGCGTCAATGGCTTTTGACCTGAGAGCGCAAAACAATGCAGTGATGGAAGAATTGCAGCAAAAAGTGATTCGGGCGATCGAAAATGGGGCGGCAACAGTGGGCGCTACGGCGAAGATCGAATTGATTGGCGGTTGTCCTGCTGCTGAATATGATTCTGCCATGGTAGCATTAGCAGCGGAGGCGATTACGGCTGTTTTAGGTAAAGAGGGCCTGTTGGATCCAATTACAACGCCAGGCGGCGAAGACTTCCATTACTTTGTAAAGCATAAGCCTTCGCTAAAAGCTGGCTATATTGGTTTAGGCGCAAACTTAACACCAGGACTCCATAGCCCGAGTATGCAGTTTGATCAAGCTGCTTTAGGTGATGGAATCGCGGTTCTTTGCTATATTGTCAATAAACTGTTGGGAATAAAAGCATAGGCCCTTTACTGAATACTAGTTTTCTTTTCTTTGATACACAGAATCAGGCGGCTGCTGATTATTAGGTAGCTGTCGATTTTGTGTATCTTTTTGCAAGGACTTTATGGCAAAACATAAGGCGGAACAGTCGTCGTGAGGTTTGCTTTTACTAAGGTCTTGTAGCTTTTGCACGGCAGCGTCAAAATTGTGGCAGTGATCATTCATTTCGCCTTGTAGGCTCTCATAGAGGCCGTCAGTCATGAGATAAAAGGCAGCATCGTCTTCGAGCGGCAGCGTGATCGTGCCAAATTCAGGATTCTTAGCAATGCCAAGGTAGATTCCTGGTAGCGTAATCATGGTGCTTGCGGTTTTGCTAGCAGTCCAGAAATAGTTAATGCCGCCAGAAATGCAAGATAAAGTATGCTGTTTAAAGTCAAAGGTGAAAGTAAGTAAAGCTGCAAAGGTGTTATCAGGAAAATAATGTAGTAGATATTCGTTTAGTTCATAGAGCGAATCTAGCGTCCAATCTCCTTTTTTGGTCATAGTTTCCGTGAGCAAGCTGCTGATTGCTGAGGTATGGAGTGCGGCGGCTACGCTATGACCTGTCACGTCAAGTAAATAACCATGCAATTTGTCGCCTGAGGCGGACCATTGATAGCCGTAAAAATCGCCGCTTACGATGTTTAGCGGTTCAAAGAGCGGAATGATCTTTACTTTGTCGTTTTCCTGAGCGATTGGCAGCATTGATTTTTGGACACGGCCTGCCAGCACCAGTTCATCCTGCAACTCATAAGTCCGTTCAAGTACTTTATTTTCCAGATTAATATTTAAATGGTAGAGCAAATTTTGTGTTGCTTGATGTTCGGAAATTTCACCTTCAAGGCAGGCATTTACTGTTTGGATTTTTTCGACTTGTTCTTCAAGCTGTGCTTCTTTCTCGCGGAGCAGACCAATCGTATCTTTGATCTTAAGACTCATAGCAATGAAAGTTTGGCAGAGCAGACGCAGTTCCTGTGGCATATTCATGGCATCAGAACCACGGAGTGAACGGAAGTCGTCATTGGCAATCCGGTTGGCCTGCTCAGTTAGCCAAGTGATTGGTTGCTGCAATTGACGGGTTGCCCAGATTGCAATCGGGTAGATAAATAATAGCAGCAAAAGCATTTCAATTCCCATGATTTTAAGCTGTTGATACAGTGGGGCCATAACTTCTTCTTCACGGATGGAACCAATAAGCGTCCAGCCTCGTTCTGGCAAAGCATGATAGGCTACAAGCACGTTCTTGCCCTGGTAGTCAATCCAGGAGGCTGTACCTGTTTGGCCAAGCTGAATTAATTGTAAATTCTCTACGGGCAGCTTCATTTTTAACTTAGCGCTTGTTTCGACTTGACCTGATTCAATGAGTTGCTCTAGATAACGCGGCTCTGTCAGCATAACGCCTGCTTGGTTGACAAGCAGAATTTCGCCTGTTTTGCCAATCCAGTTATCTCGTAGTAAATTTTCGAGCGTCTGAGTTCGGACTGATCCGAGCAAAACGCCTTGGAATTGTCCCTGATGATCATAAATCGGCGAGGAAAAATTGATAATGGAGCGACCGCTGTTGCGACCAATTACAATATCTGAGATCGAACTTTGGCCTGCAAGGGCGGCTTGATAATAAGGCTGATTGGTTGCTTGGGGAAATTGAATCGGACGATTGAGCGTAGAAAAACGGAAGTAACCGTCTTTGTCGATATACGATAGAGAATCAAAATTTTTATTACTATGCTGCACTGACTGCAACATATCATAGAATTGCTTATAATCAAGCTGGCGAATGGATTCTATTTCACTTAGACTGAGAATGTCATTGGCCCGTTCATCTAGCCAGTAGTTAATCAGGCGTTCCTGAAAAGCGACCCGTTGGCTGATGAGTTCTAAATTCTGCTGTTTGGCAAGTTTGACTTGATTTGCTGCATAAATTGCCATCGTGAGGAGGCTGGGCGCTAAAATTAGTAAAATTGTCCACGCACGAAACTGACGGCTTAGCGTGTCTAGTTTCATAGGGTCCTCCTTTGAATCTTTCGATTCTACATAATTGTCGAAAAATGAAGAAAAATATTATTCTATAATATTTGCGATTTCAGCGAGAACTCCTTTTTTTAGTAGGAAAATTGCAAAAATTATTCTTATTTTTCTTTAAGAGTCTTGACGCTTTTACAGCGTCTTGCTATAATTTTGGCAATTAGATAATTTAGTTTAGGTGCCGCTTTTAGAAGGTAAAAGCGGATAATAGGGAAGTCTGAACATGGTTTTCCATGTGTAAGCGCGGGCCCGCCACTGTACCGAGGAGGTTCCACAAATTGCCACTCAGCTATCGGGGAAGGCGTGGATACTAATGAATCGGGAGCCAGGAAACCTGCCTAAACTGTAAGATAGTCTTTATGGAAAAAAAGACTTTTGGGAACGATAACTCCCAAAAGTCTTTTTTTTATGAAAAATTTATCGTGATAATGGGGGAGATTCGGTGGATTTATTACAACAAGCAATACAAAACATAGAGCCGCTTGACCAAGCAGCTATGGCGCAAGCAAAGAGACATTTGCAGGAACTTTCGTCAAGTAAAGGCCAGCTAGGAAAACTAGCGGAAATGGTGGTTCAATATGCTGGTATCACTCGGCAGGAAAGGCCGCTTGCGCCTAAAAGCGCTATTATCTTGGCATCAGCCGATCATGGTGTTGCCAAACAAGGTATTAGTGCCTATCCGATTGAGACCACTAAAGAAATGACGGCAAATTATCTGCTAGCCCAAGGCGGTACAGCCAATGCTTTTGCTAATTATTCCGGTTCCGATCTTGTGGTTGTCGATATGGGCATAGCGGGAGATTTATCCTTTGTGCCAGGTCTTGTGCAACGAAAAATTGCCTATGGAACGAAAGATTTTACGGAAGGTCCAGCAATGACGCGGCAAGAAGCGATTGCCGCTGTCGAAGCGGGGATTGCTCTCGTTACAGAAAGAGTAAGACAAGGTTATACTTGCTTTTGTCTTGGCGAAATGGGAATTGGCAATACTACGGCTAGTGCAGCGATTGTAGCAGCTTTTACTGGATTAGCTCCAGAAATTGTAACTGGTCGGGGAACTGGAATATCAGATAGTCGCATGAAGGTGAAAATCGAGGTTGTTCGTAAGGCTCTGGCTATAAATCAGATTGATTGCGGTGATGGTCTCGATGTACTCAGCAAGATTGGCGGGTTTGAAATCGGGGCTTTAGCAGGCGTTGTTTTAGGTTGCGCTGCAAACCGTGCGACTGTTGTGATCGACGGATTGAATACAACAGCTGCGGCGATGATTGCCTATGCTATTTCACCGCGTTGTCAGCCCTATATTTTGTCATCCCATTTGTCAGGAGAACCAGCTCATCGCATTGCCTTATCTTTTCTTGGATTGGAAGCGTGTGTGGATGTTGGCGTAAGACTTGGCGAGGCGATCGGCGCCTCCGTCGTTGTTGATTTATTAAAGGGCGCGTGTCGTCTCTTTGATGGCGACTGGCTTAAGTCAGCAGAGGGTCTCAGTTTTTGGCGGCAAAATTTAGCTGCAATAGATCAAAGCGAGTCGGAGCTACCAAGTATTAGGCCCTTAGATGAGGCGGCTATGGAAAAATGCCAACTTCGTCTCGACAATTTAACCAAGCCTTTGGGGAGTCTTAAAGCATTTGAAGAGCTTGGGCGAAAGCTAGCAGGCATTATCGGTCAGCCACGGCCCCGATCTTGCGACAAGAAGTTGATTTTAACAGGTCCTTGCCAATCTAGCGACAACGAGAACGAGTTTGTAGCAAAGTTCAAAGTGCTTCAAGCCTTTAGCAAGCATTTTGGTGCAGAGATTCTTGTTTGCCGTCACGAAGAAGCGCCCGAATTTCCTACAGAACAAGGTGTGAAGCAGTTGATTCAGGCGGGAGTTGACTTTAGCAAGCAAGCTGCTCTATCAAACGAGATTATTGGCATTGGGAGTCTAGAACTTGTAAGTCAAGAGCTGGCTGCAGCCAAGAACCTGCTTGCCCGAAGCGACGGCCAAACCTTACTGCCACGATTGGCAAGACTTGAACATTCACAGAATATCTGCTTTTTAGCAGGCCTAATTTTAGGTGCTGCCAGCTATGGTTGCGCAGTTGTTTTAGACGATGACGCTGCTTTAGCAGCTGCTTTGGTTGCTGTTGAGCTGGATTCGACAGTAAAAGACCATTTGGTGGCATCTCATTTGCCCTTTACGGCAGAAGCGACAGAAGCGCTAACGCAACTAGACCTGTCCGCTTATTTTTCATTGCAGCTTACGAAGCCGGCGGGAATGGGCGCTTTGCTAGGATTTTCGCTCTTTAATGCTTCTTTGCATGTTTTGAGTGATATGAAAACTTTTGGCGAGGCTGAAGTTTCTGTGGCGCAGGATGGGCCGGGGGCATTGCGACAAGATAAAGCTGTGCGAGAATAGACTGTTACTTTATAAAACCGAACTCTGTGCCAAGAGCAGCTAATTTACTACGATTGCTTACAGCAAATTTACTAAAGAGATTGTTGAGATGGGTTTTGACTGTACCGACCGTAATATGAAGCTCTTGGGCGATTTCGGCGTTCGAATGACCTCTGGCGACTAGTTGGAGAATCTCTTTTTCTTTTACTGTTAAGAGAATATTGGGAGCGTCCTTTTCCAAAGTGGGGGCGGCAGTTTGTTGTGAATTGTTAACAGGGAGATTCTTTGTTTCTTTTTGTTTTTGATAGGCGTGCAAGGCGCTTAACACGACAGAACGAATGGCCGAAGCTGGCGTAGGTTTGGTTAAAAAAGCATTGATTTTACCATGGTTAATGGCATCAATGGTCATTTGCAGTTCGGCGTGACCGGTAATCAAAATGCGTTGGGCTTCATGGTCAAGTGCTAAGATGCGCGAAAATAATTCAATGCCATTCATAACAGGCATGCGAAAATCGGAAATAATAACAGTAAATGGGCCATGATGTTCCACTAATTTTAAAGCCTGTAAGGGATCGCGCGTTGTGGTAACTGTAAAGGTTGCTTGCAAAATGCGGCGCAGAGAGTTTAAGTAGTTTTCTTCATCATCGATAATGAGAATTTTGGGCAGCGGTTCTGCAGCCATAGTTTTCACCTCGCTGTTATCAGTGCCTATTTTCAGGTTATGTTTGAATAATTGGACAAATTCAGCGTGGTTCCTCTATCCGATACCTATAAATCTTCCTCGATGCGAATCGCTGGGGTTAAGCGAGTCTGGGAGTTTCGTCGCAATTTTGCCATATTCTGATTTAAGGCAGAGGAGTTCTAGTCTTTGCCAAGAATGTAGACAATCTTAAGTGCAAAATATAAGGGGTAGATAGAATGAATGAACAAAATCCTTTATCAGGAAAGATGATTGTAATTGATCCAGGCCATGGCGGTTCTGACGAAGGCGTGGTTAGTCCTAGCGGTTGTACCGAAAAAGCAGTGACCATGCAGCTTGCCTGTCGACTTCATGATCGGCTTAAGCAACAGGGCGCTGTTGTACTTTTGACGCATTACGATGATCAGTGTGTCTGCGCGAATGCCTCATCCATTTCCGATGAACTTTTTGCCAGGACAGCGATTGCCAATAAACATATAGCCAGAGCCTTTATCAGTATTCATCTAAATGGATTTTATGACACGAGCGTAGGCGGTACGGCTACCCTTTATAAGTCTGATGACGAAGCAAGCGAAAAACTAGCAGCTTGCGTGCATCAGGAAATAACTAGAACCTGCACACTTTTAGATCGCGGCTATGAGCCTTCCGATCTTTACTTGTTGCAGCAATCGAATGTTCCTGCGATACAGATTGAACCTGCTTTTTTATCCAATTTATCAGAAGAAAAGTTCTTGCAAAACCCCTTATTTCAAGAAAGGCTGATTCGGGCCATCTGCAAAGGGCTAGAAAAATTCTTTTCTTTGTCGCCGCTATAGACGAATTTTATCGACAAAGAAAGGTTTTTATCTTGACATCGGAGAATAAGAGATAAGATAAATTTGGATTTTCAAGGAGGTGACCCGATTCTTCCGTAGTTAGGAAGATAGGGAATTATTGGACCCTGCGTCTACCATGAGTTATCTTGTTTTAGTGCTTGTTCTTGTTGGAATTAACGGATTGTTTGTTGCTGCTGAATTTGCTATGGTGAAAGTGCGCGGTAGTCGCATTGAGACACTGGTACAAACAGGCAGCCGCCGTGCTAAATTTGGCAAGATTGTTATTTCGAATCTGGATGCGTATTTGTCGGCCTGTCAGTTAGGTATTACGTTAGCGTCTCTAGCGCTCGGCTGGGCCGGTGAACCGGCAGTTGTCGCTATTGTAAAGCCGCTAATGCTTTCTTTCGGATTTTCTGAGGAAATGGTTCACCGTGTTTCCTTCTTTTTAGCGTTTGCGTTGATTACGGCATTGCATATTATTTTAGGTGAATTGGCGCCAAAATCAATTGCGATTCAGCGTTCTGACGCCGTTACTTTATGGCTGGCTGTCCCTTTGATCGGTTTTTACAAAGTGATGTATCCCTTTATTTGGCTACTCAATACTTTGGCAAATTTGTTTTTGAAAATGCTAGGTGTAGAAGCAATCGGTGAGCAAGAAGCGGCACATACGGAGGAAGAAATTCGTATCTTAATGGCAGAAAGTCATCGGCAAGGATATATTGATCAGACGGAATTAACATATGTTGACAATATTTTTGCTTTTTCCGAACGAACGGCCAAAGAAATTATGATTCCGCGGACCGATATGATTTGTTTGTATGCTGAAGACTCTTGTGAGGAAAGTATCAAAAAAGCTTTATCAGAACAACTGACGCGGTATCCCTTATGTGATCCTGATAAAGATCACATTATCGGGTTTGTTCATATTAAGGATTTGCTAGAGATGGTTGTGAATGGACAAGTCTGTAATATTCGCGGCTTAGCTCGCGAGATTACGGCGATTCCTTCCTCTATGGCCATCAGTGAGCTATTAAAGCTATTGCAGCGCAATAAGGCGCAGATTGCTCTTGTCGTCGACGAATACGGCGGAACTGCAGGGCTTGTTACTGTTGAAGATATTCTCGAAGAAATTGTCGGAGAAATTCAAGATGAGTTTGACGAAGAACGGCCTTTAATTGAAGAGCTTTCTGAGCAAAGTTATTCGGTCGATGGACGTTTGCTGTTAGCAGAAGCGAGTGAAATCCTGCAAATTGTCTTTGAAGCGGAAGAAGTTGATACAATCGGCGGTTGGCTTTATTCTCAGCTAAGAGATCGAATTGCTGTCGGCGCCCGATTTATTTATCAAGGCTATGAATTTGTCATTGAGGCAGGTGATCCTGTACGGATTTATCGCGTACAAATTTCACCTGTAAATGAATTGTAAATAGAAGCCGCATCACTGTAAGAAAGTGAGCAATAAGTAGCCACTGTGCAAAAAAATGCGCAGTGGCTACTTGGCTTATTGGGAGAATCTCTCAAGCTATAAGGAGAAAAGAACCTGTAATTACAGTGATTTAATGAATTTTACAATAATTCGAATTTTTGGCAAGAATTTTGCATAATTAATAGGCAAGTTAAAAAATTCACGTAGGGAGGCATTGAAGGAGTTTGTGAAATTTTTCATTTAAGTCTAATTGTAAAGGAGCTATTTTATGATTACGAGAATTTCACGGTTTTTAACGCTGATTGTGCACAAATTTTTACCTGATCCGCTCGTCTTTGCCATTATCTTGACTTTAATTGTTTTTGTTTTGGGAATTTCCATGACGCCCCATAATCCGATCCAAATGGTTCAACTCTGGGGCAAGGGTTTTTGGAATCTGCTAGCTTTCTCGATGCAGATGGCCATGGTTCTTGTTACAGGCCATGCTTTAGCAAGTTCACCTTTGCTGCGTAAAGGAATGAGTAATTTAGCTTCTGTTGCTAAAACTCCGGTACAAGGCGTTATGCTTGTTGCCTTTATGTCGGCGTTTTGTAGTGCGATTAACTGGGGTTTTGGCCTTGTTGTTGGCGCTTTATTTGCGAAAGAAGTAGCTCGACGTATCGCAGGCTCCGACTATCGCCTACTCATTGCCAGTGCTTATATTGGCTTTTTAACTTGGCATGGCGGTTTGTCCGGTTCGGTACCACTCGTTGCCGCGACGAAGGGAAATCCCATGGAAGCGACAATCGGCCTAGTGCCAATTACGCAGACGCTCTTTACTCCTTATAATATTTTCATTACCGTTGCTTTGATCGTTTCAGTACCTTTCCTGTGCCGTTTAATGCAACCTAAACCTCATGAAATTGTAGCGGTTGATCCTGCTCTCTTAGCAGAAGATCCGCCTACATCGCGGCAGCTAGGACCGAATGCAACTTGGGCGGAAAAAGCCGAAGAAAGCACACTACTAGCCATGTTAATTGGTGCTTTTGGCGTGGTTTACCTCGGTATGTATTTTATGAAAAACGGCTTCAATATCAATGTAGATACTGTAAATTTGATATTCTTTACGGCTGGTATTGTTCTTCATAAGACGCCAATGTCGTATATGCGGGCTGTGCAAAATGCTGCACGGGGAACGGCAGGCATTATGGTACAGTTTCCTCTCTATGCCGGGATCCAGGTAATGATGGAACAATCTGGTCTTGGCGGGATTATTACGAACTGGTTTATCCATATTTCCACGAAAGACACTTTCCCGATTTTGGCTTTCTTTAGTTCTGGTGTCATCAATTTCGCTGTTCCGTCCGGTGGCGGTCACTGGGTTGTACAGGGACCCTTTATTATGCCAGCAGCGAAGGCTTTAGGGGCTGATATGGGCAAGGCCGCTATGGCTATTGCGTACGGCGAGGCTTGGATGAATATGGCTCAGCCATTCTGGGCTTTGCCAGCCTTGGCAATTGCCGGTCTTGGCGTACGGGACATCATGGGATATTGTGTAACAGCTTTGATTTGGAGTCTACCGATCTTTTTGATTGGCCTTGCCTTCTTCTAAGCTTTCGCGGTAGCGCCGCTTGTTTTAACCGAGTCAGCATAGGGAGGCAAATATGCATCTCCTTAAGCTGACTCTTTCTTTATTCAAGCAAATAGGGCAGGACTTAGATTCGTTTTTGCCGAAAAAGAAAGATACTATGAGTTTCGGTGAGGACTTAGGAGGCGCTTTATGTTGCCGCAGAGCTTAAGGGGAAAATTGCTGCTGTTGATGACGATTGTTGCAGTGGTTCCTCTCGTGTGTGCCGGCTATCTAATTACAGTCAGTGCAGAGAAGGCCCTTGTTACGGAAAAACAGCATAAGCTGTACGGAGCCGCTCGCATTCTTGATGAACAATTTACCGGTACGTATGAGGATATATTAAGAAGTAGAGGCGCTCTCGGTGCTGATAAGCAAACACAGCTTACTGTCTTAAATGAGGCGCTGCGCAGTAGAACTGACAAAGTAGCGGCTGCTTATCCGGGGATTGGCGTGGGGTATTATTCGAAAGAGCTTGATGCCATCGTGACCTATGGGCCTAGTAATATATATGAAGACCGCGTGGGAATGCCTATCAGCGAAAGTCACGAGGGGCGTCTCGTTATGGCTACAGGGGTTCCGCGTATCCAAGAAGGTCTTTTAGTTCGTGGTTCTATAATGAATGCTATGGAGCCCATTCGCCGTGATGGACAGATTATTGGCTATATTTGGGCCAATGAGCTGACTTCGGATATTATGAATCAGATTGCTGACATGAAACGGCAGATTTATTTATTAATTTTAATTAGTTTATTACTGGCGCTAACAGCGATCTTTTTTTTGGTTCACCGTTTTAGTAAAGATATTGAAACGGTGGTGGCTGGCGTCGGTGATTTGTCGCATGATCTATCACAGCCTCTGCCGACATTACCGGGGGAAGTGGGAGTCATTGCTGCTGCTGTAAATAGCATGGCCGGAGAGTTGGCTGAGAAAAAACAGCGTGAAGCCCAGGTACAGGCAGCGGAAAGAATGGCTGCTGTCGGCGAAGTCGCTGCGGGGCTGGCTCATGAAATTCGCAATCCTCTTATGGCGATTAAAGGTTTTGCTCAACTGATTCATGAGGGGATTACCGAGACCGAGCAAGAAGAGTATGCTGCGATTATTGTTAGAGAAACAGATCGGCTGAATCGTTTAGTGGAAGAATTACTTTGTCTCTCCCGTCCATCGGCAGCGTCGGTTGAACCAGTTCTAGTTCGGGAGGCTTTGGAAGACACACTGAGTTTGATTGCGGCGAAAGCCAGCAAGCGGCAAATTGTAATTTCTGATCAGATTCCAACAGATCTACCGCTTGTGCTTGTGGAACCAGAACGACTAAAACAAGTCTTTTTAAATTTACTCCTTAATGCGGTACAGGCAATTGGACAGCAGGGGACTATCGAAATTACGGCAGGTCTTGGCCAAAACAGCAGCGAAGTGGCTGTTTGCATAAAAGATACTGGACGGGGGATTGCCTCAGAGGATTTTACCAAAATCTTTGATCCTTTTTTTACGACAAAGCCGAATGGTACGGGACTAGGGCTTTCTGTAGCTAGGCGCCTTGTCGAAAACTGGGGCGGACAAGTTGACGTTGAATCAATCGATGGTGAGGGGAGCAGCTTTACTTTGACTTTACCTGTAGCGGGAGACGAGCGGAATGAATAAAAAGAGTCGCGTATTAATTGTCGATGATGAACAGAGCGTACGTAAACTGCTTTATGAAATTGTAAAACGGTTAGACTGTGAAATTCAGCTAGCTGAAAATGGCCAAGAGGCTTTAGAAAAGTATCGCGCGTTTCAGCCGCAGGTAGTGCTTATGGACATCAAAATGCCTATCTTAGATGGTTTAAGCGCTTTTCGACAGATGCAGCAAGAAGAAACGCAGGCTTCGGTGATTTTAATGACGGCTTTTGGAACCGTCGATACAGCTGTTGAGGCCATGCGGCAGGGCGCTTTCGATTATTTAGTAAAGCCTTCTAACTTGACGGAAGTACGGTCTGTACTGATGCGAGCTTTAGCAGTTCATCAAGTAGCAGCGGAACAACCGCTGTTAGGACCAGCTGAACCTTGTTTGACTGGCGTAATCGGCAATAGTTCAATTATGCAGCAAGTTTACAAAATCGTAGGACGTGTGGCTCCTACGAATGCCACTGTACTTATTTCTGGCGAAAGCGGCAGCGGGAAAGAGTTGATTGCAAAAACTATTCATTATAATAGTAAACGGCGGTTAGGCCCTTTCATTAAAGTCAATTGCGGCGCCTTGCCGGACGGTCTCATGGAAAGTGAGATGTTTGGCTATGAAAAAGGTGCTTTTACCGGAGCTGTGGCTAGAAAATTGGGTCGCTTTGAACTGGCTCATCAAGGGACGTTGTTTCTTGATGAAGTGGGGGAATTACCACAGGCGCTTCAAGTAAAATTGCTTAGGGTTTTGCAGGAACGTGAATTTGAGCGTGTTGGCGGCACGGAAACGATTCAAGTTGACATTCGTCTAATTGCCGCTACAAACTGTGATCTGACTTCTATGGTGAAAAAAGGCTCATTTCGTGAGGATTTATTTTATCGACTGAATGTAGTGCCCATAGAAGTACCGGCTCTACGTTATCGTTCTGAGGATATTCCTCTCTTAGTAGACGCATTTGTACGACGTTTCACCGAAGAGTCTGGTAAATCATTGCCTTATGTTACGCCTGGGGCGATGGCCGCGCTCTTAGCCTATTCTTGGCCTGGCAATGTGCGTGAATTGGCTAATTTAATGGAACGAGCTGTAATTATGACTAATGGCGTGATTGATGTAGAAGATTTCCCCCTGCCACTAGCGGAACAAGAACAGGAACGAATCACTTCTTATAGTAAAAGCGCTTTAGGAAAAGGAACTTTAAAGGAAGTAATGCAGCAGGTAGAAAAAGAAGTGATTGCCAGGGCCTTGGTTGAGCATGGCGGGAATCGTGTTCGTACTGCTCAGGCTTTGCAAATCAGTCGCCGTACATTACTTTATAAGATAGAAGAATATCAGCTATAAATGAAGCTTTATGCGACTAGAAAAATAAAAGCTTTTTAAGGCTTGCGGGACAAAATTGT